>RZZR01000034.1 GCA_009929795.1 Deltaproteobacteria bacterium
GTGCTCTGGGTCTTTGCCCAGCGCCGCTACCCCCTTGTCGACGGGCAAGAGGTCGTGGAAGTCCGGACCCGCCTCCGGGCTCTGATCTTCAGCGACGACATCCCCGGCCCACGGGAAGCGGTCCTCGTCGGCCTGATCAACGCCTGCGGCATGGTCGACACCCTGTTCGAGGAAAAGGAGCTGGCTCGGATCATACCCCGGCTGACCACCCTGTCCAAGCTCGAACTGATCGGCCGGGAGGTGGACCAGGCCATCGGCGAAATTTTCATGGCCATGACTTCCTATCGTGGCCGCCGCGCAACGGCCTGAGACGGGCTCCAACGCACCGGATTCGAACAGAACGATCTTCCCCGGGGAGGTATGATGACTTCCGGCAACGACACCCTCTGGGGCCATCCCAAGGGCCTCTACGTCCTGTTCTTCACCGAGATGTGGGAGCGCTTCTCCTACTACGGGATGCGGGCCCTCTTGATCTTTTACATGGTCAAGCATCTTCTGTTCACCCACGCCCATGCCTCCCAAGTCTACGGGCTGTACACCGGACTAGTCTACTTCACCCCCTTCTTCGGAGGCCTTTTGGCCGACCGGGTCCTGGGACAGCGCAAGACCGTCATCATAGGCGGGGTGCTCATGGCCTTGGGCCATTTCGTCATGGCCTTCGACGCCCTCCTCTACCCGGCCCTGGCTCTGCTCATCCTGGGTAACGGAGCCTTCAAGCCCAACATATCCACCCAGGTCGGGGCTCTGTACGAGCCCGGCGACCCCCGGCGGGACCGGGCCTTCAGTATCTTCTACGTGGGCGTCAACCTGGGCGCCTTCCTGTCCCCGTTCATCTGCGGAACCCTGGGTGAAATCTGGGGCTGGCACTACGGTTTTGGAGCCGCCGGAGTGGGCATGCTCATCGGCCTTGGCATCTATCTCTGGGGGCAGCGCTGGCTGGCACCGGACCCCCTGAACCAGAAAACGGCCCGCCCGGTCCACACCAAGGCATCCGAAAAACAGGACAAGAGCAGGATTCTGGGTCTCGTCGTTATCTGCCTGGTGGTCATGCTCTTCTGGGCCGCCTACGAACAGCAGGGCAACACCATCGCCATGTTCGCCGACGTGGACGTGGACCGTCACATCCTGGGATGGGAAGTCCCGGCCACTTGGTTCCAGGCCCTGAACCCCATGTTCATCTTCCTGCTCACGCCCCTGGTGACCAGCTTCTGGGCCTGGCAGTCCAGGCGCGGCAAGGAGCCGTCGTCGCCGACCAAGATGGCCATCGGCTGCTTCCTTCTGGCCGCATCCTTTCTGGTCCTCATCCCGCCGTCCGACGAACTGGCCGCCGTGGGCATCCCGGTCAGCATGCTCTGGCTGGTGGGCTTCAACGCCATCCTGACCCTTGGCGAGCTCTACCTCTCGCCGGTGGGCCTGTCCCTGGTCACCAAGCTGGCCCCGGTCCGCATGGTCTCCATGCTCATGGGCGTCTGGTTCCTGGCCCAGTTCGCCGGCAACTATACGGCCGGATACCTGGGCCGCCTCTGGGACACCTGGCCGCCGGAGTACTTCTTTCTGCTCGTCTCGGCCGTGGCCGCCCTGGCCGGTCTGACCATCGTGGCCCTGTGGGGGTTTCTGCGCCGCTCCATGGACGAGGGGAGATGAGGAGAACCGGCCGAGTTCGTTGACATCAACCAGGCCCTGGACTAATTTTTTATCTCAACAGGCTTTATTTTTTACAAATCCGCAACACGAGGTCCCTTCGGGCCCCAAGGAGGATGTGCCCATGAAACAGATAATGGTGATGATCGTGCTTCTAGCTTCGTTCACGGTCGCCCATGCGGCCGAGGACGTCGCGGTCAAGGCCAAGGCCGAGGGTGTGGCCACGTTCTATGCGAACATCACGGCCGTGGAGCCCATCATGGAGGCCTTCCAGGCCGACACCGGAGTCAAAGGTCAGTACACCCGGATATCCACCTCCAAATTCGTGGCCACTATCCTCACCGAGTTCGAGGCAGGCAAGCTCATGGCCGACGTGGTCCAGGGGCCGCTTCCGGTGCTGGAAATCCTCAAGCAGAAGGGCGTGCTGGCCCCGTATTCGTCCCCGGCCGCGGCCGGATATCCGGAATGGACCAGAAAGGACGAGGCAATCCAGCTCTTCGGCATCGAGTACGTGGGGCTCATCTACAACAAGGATCTGGTCAAGGCGGCCGACGCGCCCAAGCGCTACCAGGATCTGGCCGACCCAAAATGGAAGGACAAGATCGTCATGGCCAACCCGGCCAACCATGCCACGACTATCTCCTGGCTGGTGGGCCTCAAGGAAAACGTCTTTTCGAGCGAGGACGAGTGGCGGACCTTCCTGAAGGGCCTGGCCGCCAATAAACCCATGTTCGTGGCCTCCTTCGGTCCCACCCCGGCCCCGGTGGAGAGCGGCGAGAAGCTCATCGCCATCTCCATGCCCAAGTACATCATCACCAAGGCCCCGGCCCCGCTGGACTGGGCCCGACTGGAGCAGCCCCTGTTCGGTTCACCCCGCGCCATCGCCGTGACCGCCAATGCCCCGCACCCCAATGCCGCCAAACTCTTCGTGGACTACTGGCTGTCCGCGAAGGCCATGGGCATGCTGGCCACGGACGTGGGTGAATACGTCCTGGCCCCGGGAGTATTCCCGCCCATCGACGGCATGGACAAGGCCAAAGTTCTGCCCATTCGGGAACTCTCCGACGAGGAGATCCAAAAATGGGGGACCGAATTCCAGGCCATTTTTGACGTGAAGTAAACTGCTGGCCCAAGCCGCCCGGATCAAGACCCGGGCGGCTTTTTCGTTTCAACGAGGCCGTTTGCGGCCACCCACCGCTCTCCGGGAGGAACGCGCCCTGTCCGGAGACGACTACGGACACAGACCATGGAAATCCGGATCCAAGGCGTCAGCAAGCACTATTTTTCCGACGGCAAGACCATCAAAGCCCTGGACAATGTCGACCTGACCATCCCGGCCAATCAGATCTTCACCCTGCTCGGCCCAAGCGGGTGCGGCAAGACAACCCTGCTGCGCTGCATCGTCGGCCTGGAATCCCCGGATACGGGGGAAATCGTCATCGGCGACGAAGTTGTCTGGTCCAAGGCCAAGGGCATCTTCGTTCCCACGGAGCGCCGAGGCCTCGGCATGGTCTTCCAGACCTACGCCATCTGGCCGCACATGAACGTCTTCGACAACGTGGCCTACCCCCTGCAGACCAGAAAAACACCGCGGGACGTCATCCGGCAGAAGGTCGAGAAGACCCTGAAATTCGTACAGCTGGAAGGGTTCGAGAAGCGCCCGGCCACCAAGCTCTCCGGCGGACAACAGCAGCGCGTGGCCCTGGCCCGGGCCCTGGTGGCCGAACCCAAGGTCATCCTCTTCGACGAGCCCCTGAGCAACCTGGACGCCAAGCTCCGCGAGGAGACCCGTAAGGAACTCAGGGCCTTTCTGACCGAATTGTCCATCACGGCGGTCTACGTCACCCATGACCGCATCGAGGCCCTGGCCCTGTCCGACTCCATCGCGGTCATGCGCGCGGGCCGGATCATCGAACGGGGCTCCCCGCAAAAAATCTATTTCGACGCAGACCACCGCTTCGTGGCCGACTTCATCGGCCGGGCCAACCTGATTCAGGCTCGGGTCACATCCCAGACCGGCGACTTCACCGTGGTCGAAAGCCCCCTGGGCACCATCTCCTGCCAGAAAAGAGACTTTGCCGTGGGCTCGGAGGCAACCCTCTGCATCCGTCCCGAATTCATCCGGGTCGTGTCCGGGGACGGGCCGAAAGGCCCCAACTTGGTCCAAGGCGCGGTCGATTCCCTGGTCTTTGTCGGCGAGGCCTTCGAGATGGAGATCGTGGCCAATGGCCAGCGGCTCCTGGCCAAGGTCGACGCCGACACCCGCATCCAGGAGGGCGACCCCTTGCACTTCGTTCTGAATCCGGCCCACTGCATGCTGGTCGAGGCCTAGGGGGAGAGATGGATACCGGCCGCTCCAAACTGACCTGGTCGCTGATCCTCATTGTCGGAGCCCTGACAGTCTGTCCGGTGATCATGCTGATTTTGGGCAGTTTTTCAGAGGGCCTGACCGCCTTTGGCAGCTTCACCGTCCAGAAATACGTCGATGCCTACACCGACCCGGCCCTGGCAGGGATCATTGTCAACACCGTGGTCTTCGTCCTTGGCTCGTCGACCCTGGCCACCACCCTGGCCCTGTTCCTGGCCTATCTAAACAACCGTACCGACATTCCCTGCAAATTTTTGTTCAGGATCATCTCCATCATTCCCATGATGATCCCCCACGTCCTGTTCTCCGTGAGCTGGGCCCTGCTGCTCAATCCATCCAACGGGCTCATCAATCTGGTCTTCAAGCAGGCCTTCTTCCTGGAGAGCGCCCCTCTGAACATCTATTCCCTCTGGGGGATGATCCTAGTGGAGGGCCTGCTGGACCTGCCCATCGCCTACCTGATCATCGCCCCGGCCATGGCCTCCTTTGACGTGGCCCTGGAGGAGTCCTCCAAAGTCTGCGGGGCCGGGGCCTGGCGGACCCTGCTCCGCGTGACCCTGCCCGTGCTTCGGCCAGCCATACTGGCCGCCTTCATCCTGGGTGTGGTCCGAAGCCTGGCCTCCTTTGCCGTGCCCTCGGTCATCGGCATGCCCGGCCGGGTCTACGTCCTGGCCACCCACCTCTACCAGATGATCTCCACCGGCTTCTCTACGGACTACGGCAAGGCCGCGGCCGTGGGCATGAGCGTTTTGGCCGCGTCCATCACCCTCATCTTTATCTATCGGGCCATGACGGCCGAGAGCGAGAAGTACGTGACCATCTCCAGTCGCGGCTACCGGCCTACGGTCGTCCCCCTCAAAGCGGCCCGAATCCCCCTCTTCGCAGTGGTGGCCCTTTTGTCATTCGTGCTCATCGTCCTGCCCGTGGCCGTGCTCTTCTACACATCCCTGGTGCCCTACTCCATGGTCCCCAGCGCCAAGGCCTTCTCCCTCATGAGCTGGAAGCACTGGATCGAGGTCCTGAAGGATCCCATTTCGCTGCTCTCTCTCAAGAACAGCCTCTACCTCGGGGTGGGCGGAGCCACCTTGGGGGTGGCCCTGTCGGTCTTCGTGGCCTACACTATCGTCAAGGTGAAGACCAAGGCCGCGGGAATTTTGGAATCCCTGAGCTTCTTATCCTTTTCCTTCCCCGGAATCGTCATCGGCGTGGGTTTCATGTGGTTCTTCGTCCGCACTCCCCTCTACGCCACCATCTGGGCCCTGCTCATCGGCTACATCGCCACCTACCTGCCGTACGGGGTCCGCCCCCTGGCCAGCGCCTTCATCCAGGTCCACAGCCACCTGGAGGAATCCTCCCTGGTCTGTGGAGCCGGCCGCATGACGACCATGCGTCGGATCATCATTCCGCTTCTCGTGCCGGGCATGGTTTCGGGCTGGATTCTCATGGCCACCATGTTCGTCCGCGAGCTTACGCTGTCCGTGGTCCTCTCGCGACCCGGAACCGAGGTCCTGGCCGTCCAGATCCTGCGCTTCGCCGAGGACGGTCTCTGGGGAAGGCTCTCGGCCCTTGGGATCATGATGATCTTCATCTCCACGGCCTTGGTCCTGCTGGCCACCTTGGTGGGGTCCCGGTTCAAACCGGCAGGGACCTGAAGGCATTCCGATCCCTTGCGCTCTCTTTGGCTCGGAATAGTGTTGGTACAAGGCGTCTGACACATGTTTTGATTTCTCATCGCATGAGCAAAAAAAGCCCTTACAGTTGAATACTGTAAGGGCTTGATTTTGTTGGCGTCCCCAAGGGGGTTTGAACCCCTGTTACCGGCGTGAGAGGCCGGTGTCCTAGGCCACTAGACGATGGGGACGCGCTGTACTTTCTGGTGGGCCGTGAAGGGTTCGAACCTTCGACTCTCTGCTTAAAAGGCAGATACTCTACCGGGCTGAGTTAACGGCCCGACCAACGAAAGAAAAGTTTGATAATAACCGCTTCGCTGCCTGTCAAGAAGAAGATACGTCTAGGGCAACGGTTCGATTTTGTCCTGCCTCAGATATGGCAGCAAGGCCTCCGGCACGACGACGCTGCCGTCGGCCTGCTGGTAATTTTCCAGGATGGCGACCATGGTCCGGCCCACGGCCAGACCCGAACCATTCAATGTATGGACGAGCCTTGGCTTTTTGCTTCCGGCCGGGCGGAAACGGATTCCGGCCCTGCGGGCTTGAAAATCCTCGAAGTTCGAGCAGGACGATATCTCGCGGTACTTGCCCTGGCCCGGCAGCCACACTTCGATGTCGTACGTCTTGGCCGACGAGAACCCGAGATCACCGCCGCACAGGGCCACGATCCTGTAATGGAGGCCCAACGCCTGCAAGATCGACTCGGCATGCCCCAGAAGGAGCTCCAGTTCATCGTAGGATCGGTCGGGATGGACGAAACGGACCAGTTCCACCTTGTGGAACTGATGCTGACGGATGATCCCCTTGGTATCCTTGCCATACGAACCGGCCTCGGACCGAAAGCATGACGTGTGCGCGGCATAGGCCAAAGGAAGCGCATCCTCGTCCAGGATCTGTCCGGCGTGAAGGTTAGTCACCGGGACCTCGGCCGTGGGGATCAGGAAATATTCCGTGCCCTCAAGCTTGAAGAGGTCTTCGGCGAACTTGGGCAGTTGCCCGGTGCCGACCAGGCTCTGGCTGTTGACGATGACCGGGGGCATAATCTCCATATAGCCGTTCCGGCCGGTCTGTGTATCGAGCATGAAGGTTGCCAGGGCCCGTTCCAGTTTGGCCGCCCAGCCCTTGAGGACCACGAATCTCGCTCCGGTTATCCTGGCCGCGCTCTCAAAATCCAGTCCTCCCAGGGCCTGTCCGAGATCGAAATGCTCCTTGGGGGCAAAGGAGAACTCCGGCTTCCGGCCCCAGGTGCGGACCAGGGCGTTGTCATCCTCGCTCCGGCCTTCAGGCACGGACGCGTGAGGCAAATTGGGCACTGACATCAGCCATTCCTGGACGGACGACTCGACGTCCTTGAGCCGTGCATCCATCGTTCGGATGCTCTCGGACAATCCCCCCAGCTCGGCGATCAGATCCCGAGCATCCCCTCCGGTTTTCTTCAGACGGGCCACCTCGGCCGAGGCCCTGTTTCTCTCGGCCTTCAGATCCTCGACGTGCCGAAGGATCTCCAGGCGTTCGGAGTCTAGGGCGGCAAAGGCCGGAAGGTCGGCGGCGAAATGGCGCTTGGCAAGTCCGGCCTTCACGGCTGGCATGTTCTCTCGAAGCAATTTGACGTCCAGCATGTTCTGCCCCTCGTGGTTCGTGACGACGGAGGACGGCCCTCCGAAAACGGTTTGGGATGCCCAAAACCTTGCCGATTGTCAAAGCATCAGCAATCGAAACCGACACACCGGAATAGCCCTAGCCCGCGACATCTCGATCCTTGACAGAGGGGCGGGCCATTGCTACTTTTTAGCACTCTCAAGCTGAGAGTGCTAAACCCGGTTTCGGAGTCCCAAAAAAATGGATCTCAGTCCGCGTGAAATCGAAACCTTGGCCACCGTTGTCGAGGAATACATTGCCACGGCTTTGCCGGTTGGCTCGCGGACCGTATCCCGAAGATCGTCCCTGGGCCTCAGCGCGGCAAGCATCCGCAACACCATGGCCGATCTGACCGAAAAAGGCCTCCTGGATCAACCCCACACTTCCGCGGGCCGCATCCCGTCCATTGCCGGGCTTCGCCACTATCTGAACACCATCCTGACCCTGTCACCCCTGCCTCCCGGCCAACAGAGGACCATCGCCGACGACATGGGTCGTGAAGACGATCCCATGGACGACATCCTCCGGCAGGCCTCCCGCCTTCTGTCCTCCCTGTCCAACCAGGTTGGCATGGTCATTCCTCCCCGCAAAAGCATGGTCCGATGGCAACAGATGGATTTCGTCCTAGTCCGTCCGGGCATGGTCATGTCCATCCTCGTCCTGCAGGGCGGACTTTTGAGGAATAAAATCATCCGGGTAGATCAGGACATCACTTCGGACGACCTAATCCAATACGGCAACTATCTGAACGAGCTCTTCCGCGGACGGACCTTGACCGATGTCCGCGCCCTGATTCTCGGACAGATGGAAAACGCCCGCCGACGATTCGACACCCTGTACCGCCGGGCCATGAACCTGGCCAGGGCGGTCTGTGACGACGACGAGCGTTGCGAGATCTATGTCGAAGGCCAGAGCAACCTGCTCGACCACCCCGAGTTCACCGATCTGGAAAACATGCGCTCGATCCTCCGACTGCTGGAAGAAAAATCGCGTCTTCTCGAACTGCTGGACAAGACCTTTGAGTCTCCCGGAGTCCGGGTCATCCTCGGAAAGGAGGACGGCATGGATCTCGATTCCTGCTGCTTCATCGTTTCGTCCTATGCCCCGGATTCCTCCCTGGTCGGCACCGTGGGTCTCGTCGGTCCGATTAGAATGGACTACGCCAAGGTCCTACCTATTGTTGACTTCACGGCCAGGGTGCTTACCCGACTCTTGAAATCAAGGTTCGATTGAAATTCAACCGACCTCTGTCTTTTGATTTCCACGATCAAGGAGATGCATTTCATGGCTGAGAAAAAACACGGAAAACTCCGCGCCGATCAGGATCGGCCTGAGGCGTCGGCCGAGGCCGATTCCCCGCAGGAGGCGACGCTGGAGGAAAAATACGAGGATCTTTGTCGGCAGGTGGAGCAGATGCAGGAGGATCGACTCCGGGTTCTGGCCGAATCCGAAAATTTCAAGAAACGCTTGGCCCGGGAAAAGGACGAATTCTGCCGCTTTGCCACCTCCAGAGTCCTTGAGGACATGCTGCCGGTCATCGACAACCTGGAGCTCGCCCTGCAGCACTCCGGGTCGGACAAGACCTGCCAGGGGCTGGCCCAAGGCGTGCGGATGACTCTGGACATCTTCCTCGACGTTCTCCAACGCCACGGCCTGGAGCGGATCGCCGAGGCCGGATGTCCCTTCGATCCCGCCCGTCACGAAGCCATGGGCAGCCAGGAGTCCAAAGACCTGACTCCAGGATGCGTCGCGGCCGTCCTCCAGACGGGCTACATTCTGAACGGCAGGCTGCTTCGCCCGGCCCGGGTCATGGTCAGCGCTGAATGTGGCCGGGAAGGAAAAAATTGAGGTGGCCCCTTTACAAGCCTGAAGCGGGACTTAGAAATTTCCCGGTCCCGGGGGCTAGGCCCCGGACAAGAATGGGTGGAACACTACATTTCGCGTCGGTCTCCGAAACCCGGCGCACGCCATAAGGAGGCATCGAATGGGCAAGATAATCGGCATCGACTTGGGAACCACCAATAGCTGCGTCTTTGTCATGGAAGGCAAAGAGGCCAAATGCATCACCAACCCCGAGGGAGGGAGAACAACCCCCTCCATAGTGGCCTTCACCGACAAGGAGCGCCTAGTGGGCGAAATCGCCAAACGCCAGGCCATAACCAACCACGAAAAGACGGTCTTCGCCGTCAAACGGCTCATGGGCCGAAAGTTTGAGGAGCCACAGATCAAGTCCTGGGCCTCGAACAGTCCGTACAAAATCGTGTCCGGGCAGAACGGCGATGCCTACGTGCAGATCGGGGACAAAAAATACAGCCCGTCCGAAATCTCGGCCATAATCTTGAGCAAGCTCAAGGCCGACGCCGAAACCTATCTCGGCGAACCTGTGACCGAGGCCGTCATTACTGTTCCAGCCTATTTCAACGACTCCCAGCGCCAGGCCACCAAGGACGCAGGCCGCATCGCAGGCCTAGAGGTTAAGCGGATCATCAACGAGCCCACGGCCGCATCCCTGGCCTATGGCTCTGACAAGAAAAAGAACGAGAAAATTGCCGTCTTCGATCTTGGCGGGGGAACCTTCGACATCTCCATCCTCGAGGTCGGGGACAATGTCGTCGAGGTCCGGGCCACCAACGGCGACACCTTCCTGGGCGGCGAGGATTTCGACGAACGGATCATCTCCTATCTGGTGGACGAATTCAAAAAGGAGAACGGCATCGACCTCTCCAAGGACAAGATGGCCCTCCAGCGACTCAAGGAAGCCGCGGAAAAGGCCAAGAAGGAACTGTCCACATCCATGGAGACGGATATCAACCTTCCCTTCATCACCGCCGACCAGAACGGCCCCAAGCACATGACCATGAAGCTCTCCCGGGGCAAACTGGAAAAAATGGTCGAGGATCTTGTTGACCGAACCACGGAGCCCTGCCGCAAGGCCCTCAAGGACGCCGGGCTCAAGGCCTCGGACATCGACGGTGTCATCCTCGTCGGCGGCATGACCCGCATGCCTCTGGTTCAGGAAAAGGTGAAGCAATTCTTCGGCAAGGAGCCGAACCGGTCCGTGAACCCCGACGAGGTCGTGGCCATGGGCGCGGCCATCCAGGGCGGCATCCTGGCCGGAGACGTCAAGGACGTGCTCCTGCTCGACGTCACGCCCCTGTCGCTGGGCATTGAAACTCTGGGAGGGGTATTCACTAAACTCATCGACCGGAACACGACCATCCCCACCCGAAAAAGCCAGGTCTTCACCACGGCCGCCGACAACCAGCCCTCGGTGTCGATCCACGTTCTTCAGGGAGAGCGACCCATGTCAGGCGACAACATGACACTGGGACGATTCGAACTGACCGGCATCCCACCGGCCCCCCGGGGCGTTCCTCAGATCGAGGTCACCTTCGATATCGACGCCAACGGCATCGTCAACGTTTCGGCCAAGGACACCGGCACGGGCAAGGAACAATCCATCCGGATCACCGCCTCCAGCGGCCTATCCGAGCAGGACATCCAGCGTCTGGTAAAGGACGCCGAGGCCCACGCCGAAGAGGACACCAAGAAGAAAAAACTCATTGAGGTCCGCAACCACGCCGACACCCTGGTCTATACCACGGAGAAATCCATCCGCGATCTGGGCGACAAGGTTGATTCGGCCCTCAAGGCCGAGATCGAGTCCAAGGTCGAAAACCTCAAGGGGAAACTCCAGAGCGACGACGCAGAGGCCATCTCCCGGGCCACCGACGAATTGGCCCAGGTTTCCCACAAGCTTGCCGAACAACTCTACGCCCAGAAAAGTCAAGAAGGGACTGGACAGGCCCAGCCTGGTCCGGGATCCAAGGGCGGATCGCAGGGTGGTGACGACGATGTGGTCGATGCCGACTACACCGAGGTCAAGTAGGCATTGGGAAGCCCTCGGGCCAGCTTGACACCCCGCGAACCTCGTTCCAATATCGGCCCGGCACCAAAACGGTGTCGGGCCTTTTTGCGCCTGCCATCCACGACATGAAAACCTCCTTCTCCATCTCCCTGTTCGCCATTCTGCTCGCCGCAGTCTTCGGCCTGACGTCCGGCTGCGCCCGCAAGGCCCCGGTGGCCAAGCCCCTGGCCGCCACCACTGCTCCCCCGCGTGCCGCCCTCTGGGAGCAGGCCGACCAGGCATGGAAATCCCGTGACTTCGCCCTGTCCCAATCCCTGTACGCCCGTCTGGCCTCAGCTCCGCCCTCGCCTCCGGCCCGGGCCGAAGTGGTTTTCGATCGTCTGGTCAGATCGGCCATCGCCATCGGTGACCTCCCTGGGGCCCACATCGCCCACGACCAGTGGACCCGATACGATCCCCTTGCCGATCGGCCCCAGGCCCGCCTCCTGGCCGAGGCCGATCTGGTTCTGGCCCAGGGCGGACCCGAAGCCTGGAGGGAATTTCTGGCCGGCACGGCCTCGAACAACTCCCTGCCATGGGATGTCCGCCTCGCCGTGGGCCGCAGGCTGGCCGACACGCTTTTCGATCTCGGCGATCTGGCTGGATTCCTGGCGGCGGCGGCCATGTTGAACGACGGAGCAGGGCATGGCCCGCCGTCCCCGGATCTGGATGGCTACGTCAGACAACGCCTGAACTCGGCTCCGGCGGAAGGGCTCCACCAGGCCTTGTCCCAGGCCCCGTCCGGCACCGAGGAAATCTTTCCCTATTGCCAGGCCCGCTGGGCCCTGCTGCTGGCCGGGCTTGAGCACAGCCCTGCCTCCTGGGCCGGGGCCTGGCCCCAACTCGTCCGCCTGACCGGAGCCAAGTGCTGGTCCGATCCAGGCGCGGTCCGATCCGAACTCCAAACCATGGAAAGACGTTTCGGCCGACCGGAAATCCATCTGGCCCTAACTTTGCCCCTGTCGGGCCCCTTTGCTCCGGTGGCATGGAAGATCATCCACGGAGCCGGGGCCGCCCAATGGAATCTGGGCCTCGAAGGCCTTCAGGTCCGCATCTCAGTCATCAACACCGAGGCCCCGGGCTGGGCGGGCAAAGTCGCGGCCCTGCCGCCTTCCTGCCTGGCCATTGGAGGACCCCTTCGCAGGGAATCCTGGCTCGTGCTTGCCGCCGACGGCCTACCTCCGAACAGGGCCTTCTTCACCTTCCTTCCCTCCCTGGCCGAGGAGGGGAGGAAGGCCTGGAGATTCTTCGGTAGTCCCGAAGATCAGGCCCGGGCCCTCATCGACATGGCCAGGGACGGCATGGGCATCAACCATTTCGCCATCCTTTACCCGGCCGAACCCTTCGGCCGGACCATGGCCGAATCCTTTGCCCTGGAATGCGAACGCTCCGGAGGAATCCTCAACGGCCTCAAGGCCTACGATCCTGCAGATCACACCCGCTGGAACAGGGAGGTGGCCTCGTTCCTACGGGCCGAGACTGTTCCCAAGGGTCATTTGAATCCGGAACCCGATTTTCAAGCACTGTTCCTGCCCGACTCCCTGTCCAGGGCCCGGCTGATGATCCCCAATTTCTTCTACCACAACGAGAATCGCATTCTGTTTCTCGGCCCCCAGATCTGGACCCAGTCCATGAACGAGTGGCAAGGCCTGGAAGCGGAATATTTCGGACTGGCCGTCAGTCCGGCCTCCTGGTGGCCCGACAGCCCGAGTCCCCAGGTCGGCCGCCTTCGGAACACGCTCCACGACACAGGCCAGGACCCGCCGGACTTCTGGTCCGCCCTGGGGAACGATTTCGTCCGGTTCGCGGCAGCCCTGCCCCTGCCCCAGAACCTGGATCCCGAAGCAATCAACAGCATTTTATGCACCCCGTCGGCCATGGACTGGAGCATGGCCCCCCTGTCCTGGACCCCGGAAGGGTTGGCCAGACAGGACATGTTCGTGCTTCAGCCTTCGAGCACGGGACTTCACCCGGTCCATATCGACAGCCTCACGGCCCGTCTGGCCGCCCGCCAGGCCCGCCGAGACCGTCAGATGTTCCAGATTCACCCCGAACTGGCCCCAAAACCGGCCCAGACAGCCGCCCCTTGAGGAATTCCATGCGCATCACCGAACAGGAAGTGGCCAGAATCGCCCGCCTGGCCCGTCTCGAGCCCACCGGGGACCAGACCGCCCGCTATGCCAAGCAGATGGATACCATCCTCGAATACATGGATGTCCTGGAATCCCTGGACACCCAAGGGGTGGAGCCCATGTACTCGCCCCTGCCGGGAGGCACGGTCTTTCGCGCCGACGAGGTCGAATCGAGATACACCCGGGACGAGATTCTGGCCAACGCCCCGGACACCGACGGGGTCCACTTCATCGTCCCCAAAACCGTCTTCTAGGAACCGCCATGCTGCACGACCTGACCCTGACCCAGGCCCGCAAGGCCTTGGCCGGGCGCGAAATCGGCGTTGTCGAACTCGTCTCCGCCTGCCTCACCCGCATTGAGGCCACGGAACCCCGAATCCAGGCCATCCTGACTCTTCGTAAGGAAGAAGCCCTGAAAGAGGCCAAGACCCTGGACGCCGACGGGCCCGACCCAACCCTCCCCCTCTGGGGTATCCCAGTGACCGTCAAGGACGCCTTGACCACCCGGGGGCTGCGGACCACCTGTGGATCCCGGATGCTGGAACACTTCGTCCCGGCCTACGACGCCCATCTCGTCCACCGTCTCAAGAAGGCCGGGGCCATCATTCTGGCCAAGACGAACATGGACGAGTTCGCCATGGGTTCCTCGACGGAAAATTCGGCCTTTCAGACCACCCGAAATCCCTGGAACCTGAACCGGGTTCCCGGAGGGTCTAGCGGCGGATCCGCCGCCGGAATCGCCGCCGGACAGGCCATGGCCTCCATCGGCACCGATACCGGAGGCTCCATCCGGCAGCCGGCAGCCTTCTGCGGGGTCGTGGGCCTGAAGCCCACCTACGGCCGGGTCTCCCGTTTCGGATTGGTGGCCTATGGTTCGTCTCTGGACCAAGCCGGGCCCATTGCCCGGACCGCCGCGGACTGCGCCGCCGTCCTAGAAGTCATCGCCGGGCACGATCCGCAGGATTCGACGTCCCTGGACGTCCCGGTCCCGCCCTACTCCCACCTGGCCGCCGAACCAGGGGGCCTGGAGGGTCTGCGTATCGGCCTGCCCACCGAGTACTGGGGTCCGGGCCTCGATCCCGAAGTCCGCGAAGCCTGCCAAGAGGCTGTGAACCGGGCCGCGGGGCTTGGCGCCGAGATCGTCGAGCTCTCACTGCCACACACCCCCTACGCCATCGCAGCCTATTACATCACGGCCATGGCCGAGGCCAGTTCCAACCTGGCCCGTTTCGACGGCGTGCGCTACGGTCTGCGTTCGGCCAAGGCCCGCGACCTCATGGACGTCTATGCCAAAACCAGGACCGATGGCTTCGGCGAAGAGGTCCAACGCCGGATCATGCTTGGAACCTACGTCCTCTCGGCCGGGTACTACGACGCCTACTACCGCAAGGCCGCCCAGGTCCGCCGCCTCATCCGCCAAGACTTCCTGAAGGCCTTTGAATCCTGCGATCTCATCGCCGGCCCTGCCTGCCCGACAACGGCCTTTGGCATCGGCGAAAACCTGGACGACCCCCTGACCATGTACCTGACCGACATCTTCACCATCTCCCTGAACCTCTCCGGTCTTCCGGGCCTGAGCCTGCCCGTGGGTCTTGGGAATGGGAGCGGTCTGCCCGTGGGACTCCAACTCTTCGGACCGGACCTATCCGAGGATCGGCTCCTCCGGACGGCCGTCAGGCTGGAGGCGGTCCTCCCCCGGCTCCCGGAACCTTCAGGACTGGCCTGAACCATGTCCGGCATCGGCGTGGCCGTCAGCGGCGGGGCCGACAGTCTTGCCGCCCTGGTTCACTTCATGGATCAGGGCAAGACCCCGGTGGCCCTCCACGCCCTTCTGGCCCCTGAGCGGAGACCGGACGACGACCTGTCCTCGGCCCTCGAGGTTCAATGCCGACGCCTGGAGATCGAATTCCACATCCTTGATCTTCGGTCCGAATTCGAGGCACTGGTCATCGAATCCTTTGCCCGGCAGTATCGGGAGGGCTTGACCCCGAATCCCTGCGCCGCGTGCAACCGGGACATCAAACTCGGGCTGCTGGCACATCGGGCCCGGACCCTGGGACTGGATCTGCTGGCCACCGGCCATTACGCCCGGATTGAAAACGGGACTCTCTTCCGAGGCTTCGACCGAACCAAGGATCAAAGCTATTTTCTAGCCCTGGTTCCGGCCGAACATCTGGCCGGGGCACGATTCCCCCTGGGTCTGACGACCAAGTCCCGGGTTCGGGACGAATTATCGGCCAGAGGACTGGAGCCCTGCGCCCACCGGGAAAGTCTGGAGGTCTGCTTCGTGCCCGGGGACTACCGATCGTTCCTTGAATCCCGGGGTCATTTTCTTCCGGGGCCAGGGCCCATCGTGACCGTCGATGGGCGGGAACTCGGCCGCCACCTGGGCCTCTGGCGCCACACCCTCGGCCAGCGTCGGGGCCTGGGCATCGCCCACCCAAAACCTCTCTACGTCATCGACAAGGATGTCCGAAACAACTCCCTGATCGTCGGAACCGAAGAAGAGCTCTGGGCCTCGGCTCTGACGGTCGGAAACCTCAACCTCATCGTTCCTCCGGCAAAATGGCCGGCCCGGATACTGGTCCAGACCCGCTACAGGCAGGGCCCTACTTTGGGGAGCTTCACTCTTCGGGCCGATGCCCGTCTGGAGCTCAAACTTTTTGAGCCGCAGCACCGACCCACGCCTGGCCAAGTGGCCGCCTTTTACGACGGAGACCGTCTCCTAGGCGGAGGGCTGATCCTGCCCGCCGAAATACCCTAATCTCGAGGAATCTTCTATGCAAAACTTTATCATGACCCCCATCGGAACCATCCATACTCCCTTCACCGACCCGGAAGGCATGCCAATACAGCCCACCGGAGCCGCCAACGTCGAGGGCCGCATCATCATCCGGCCCGAATTTGAGCCCGGACTGGCTGACCTGGACGGATTCTCCCACATCCACATCCTCTACGCCCTGCATCGCTGCCAGGGCTATTCCCTGTCGGTCGTCCCCTATATGGATGACACCCCCCGCGGCCTCTTTGCCACCCGGGCCCCCAGACGGCCCAACCCCATCGGGCTATCCGTGGTCCGTCTCCAATCCATCTCAGGAAACGAACTGAGAATCATCGGCATCGACGTTCTGGACGGCACACCCCTTTTGGACATCAAGCCCTATGTGCCCAGATTCGACGCCCCCGAGGCCACGGCCACCGGATGGTTGGAGACAAAATCGGGCCAGGACCGGACCCGGCGGGCCGACTCCCGGTTCCACGACTGAGGATCACGGCCCATGAGATGCTTCGGAGTCTGCGTCGGCTCCACCTCAATCGGCCTCGTCGGGCTGACCCGGGAGGTGAACGGACTTCGGACCTTCCATGCCGAATCCCTGAACCACGCCGGGCAAGCCGGACAGGTCCTGGAATCCCGCCTCTTGGCCCTGGCCGGAGACCTGCCATGCACGGTGACCGGTACCGGGCGAGGCATGGCTGGCCGGTTGAACGTGGAGACGATTAGCGAGCCCGAAGCCGTGGAACGGGCTCTGAATCACACATTGGGACCGAGGGCTCCGGTTCAGGCCGTGCTCTCCCTGGGCGGGGAGACCTTCATGGCCTACCGGGTCGATAGTCGCGGCCGGGTCCTGGACGTCAACACCGGCAACAAATGCGCCTCGGGCACCGGCGAATTCTTCGTCCAGCAAATGGGTCGCATGGGCCTTGAACCCGGGCACGCGGCTCGGCTGGATCCGAACGTCGAGGCCTACCGGGTCTCGGGCCGCTGCTCGGTGTTCTGCAAGAGCGACTGCACCCACGCCCTGAACAAAGGAATCCCCAGAAACCGGGTCGTCTCCGGCCTGACCTTCATGATGGCCGAAAAATGCCTTGATCTTCTTGAGCCCTTTGATCCGGCCAATATCGCCCTGGTCGGGGGCTGCACGGCCAATCCGTTTCTGGTCCGCCATCTCCGGGCCCGGTTCCCCGGTCTGGTCATCCCGGCCCATGCCCGGTGCTTCGAGGCCTTGGGGGCTGCCCTGGCCGGTTCCGGACGTTCCTCCGCTCCATTGCCCAGGCCCCTCTCGAGGCCGACATCCTCGCCGTTTGTCCACCATCCGGCCCTGGCCAACGCCCAGAATCTCGTGGACTTCAAGACCATGCCCCGTGCCCGGGCCCAAACCGGTGAAGAACTCATCCTCGGCCTCGACGTGGGTTCCACGACCACCAAGGGAGTTCTACTCCGAGCCGCAGACTCGGCCTTAGTGGCCTCGGCCTATCTGCGGACCGACGGCGCCCCGGTGGATGCCTCCAGGCGAGTCTACGCCGCCCTGGCCGGGCAGGCTCCAAAGGCCCGGGTCGTCGGTCTTGGAGTGACCGGATCGGGCCGGGCCATTGCCGGCCTCCACGCCGGAACCAGGGCCGTGATCAACGAGATCGTGGCCCACGCCACGGCCGCTGCGCACTTCGATCCCGCGGTGGACACCATCTTCGAGATCGGCGGCCAGGATGCCAAATACACCTTCGTCGAGAACCGGGTACCCATCGACTACGCCATGAACGAAGCCTGCAGCGCGGGCACCGGTTCATTCCTCGAGGAGGCCGCCCGGGAAACCCTGGGCATTGATATGGACCGCATCGGGCCCATGGCTTTGGCCTCTACCGCACCGCCCAATTTCAGCGACCAATGCTCGGCCTTCATCGGATCGGACATCAAGCGGGCCATTCAGGAAGGTCTGGGCATTGAAGACATTGCCGCCGGTCTGGTCTGCTCTATCTGTCTAAACTACCTCAAACGGGTAAAGGGCAACCGTCCCGTAGGCTCCACAGTATTCATGCAGGGCGGGGTCTGCTACAACCCGGCCGTGCCCGTGGCCATGGCCCTGCTCACCGGACACCGAGTCGTTGTCCCGCCCGAACCGGGCCTCATGGGGGCCTTTGGCGTGGCCCTGGAAGTCATGGACCGTCTGGGCCAGGGGCTAATGGCCCCGGGCTCCTTTGACATTGAGGAACTTGCCGCCCGCACGGTGCGATCCCGGGGTTTCTTCACCTGCCGAGGTGGCCGGGAACACTGCGACAGGGGCTGCCGGGTCGAGCGCATCGAGGTGGCCGGAACCGTCTTGCCCTTCGGAGGCATCTGCAACCGATACGACGGCCGCTCGTCCCGAGATGCGAACTTGGCCGGAACCGACCGAAATCTCGTCGTTCGTCGAAACCGGATCCTGGCCGGAACTGATGGAGACGACAACCCCGATTGTCCGGACTCGACCCCCACCGTGGGCCTGAACCGATCCTTTCTGACCCATGCCCTGCTACCGTTCTGGCGGGCCTATTTCGGGGAGCTGGGGTTCAGAGTGGTTCAGCCAGAACTGGAACATCCCGAAGGTCCGAGGCGCTGCAAAGCTCCCCTCTGCTTTCCGGCCGAGCTGGCCCACGGCTATGCTCGCTCTTTGCTGGACAAGAGGCCGGACTTCGTCTTCCTCCCCCAGATCAAGGGACTTGCCCCCATCGGACCCGGCCAATCCTGCACCTGCGTTCTGGTGCAGGGCGAACCCTACTATCTGCGCCGGGCCTTCCCAGAGCTCGATTCCCTGGGCTCCCGGCTGTTGAGTCCAGTCCTGGATCTGGGCACGGATCTGGCCGCTCTGGCCAAGAGATTGGCCCCGGTAGCGGCCATCCTGGGTGCGTCTGCGAACCTCCAGAAAAAGGCCCTTGAGACGGCCGCCCAGGCCCAGGCCGATTTCGAGGTCCGCCTAAATGATATAGGGGCCAGGGCTCTGGCCGACCTCGAGGCTCGGGACGAATTCGGAATCATTCTTCTCGGCCGAGCCTACTCGGCCACTGCCCCGGAGGCCAACAAAGGCATCCCGGACAAGATCGCCTCCCGGGGCGTGACGGTGATCCCCATGGACATGCTCCCCGGCCGCCCAGGCCCGGGCGACGAAACCATGTACTGGGCCACCGGCCGGGCCATCCTGGCCGGGGCCCGCCTGGCCGCCGAGCATCCCGGACTGTACCCGGTCTATGTGACCAACTTCTCCTGCGGGCCGGACTCCTTCCTTACCGGCTATTTTCGGGACATCATGGGCAACCGGCCGTCTCTGATCCTCGAACTCGACAACCACACCGCCCACGCCGGCATCGAGACCCGCATCGAGGCCTTTCTCGACGTCATCCGCCATCACCGCCGATCGAGCCGCCCCAAGACCCGGCCCCGGACCCGGGTCTCGTCGCGCGCGCCCGAGCTGTCCCACCCGGACACGGTCATGCTCGTTCCCTGTCTGGGGGCCTGGTCCGCACCCCTGGTGGCCTCGGCCCTCGGTCTGGGCGGGCTGCGCGGTCAGGCCCTGCCCCCGGCCACGCTGGAGGATCTGGAACTCGGACGGGCCCATTCCACCTGCAAGGAATGCCTTCCCCTGCACCTGACCCTGGGGGCCATGCTCAACCACCTACGCCGCCGTTCTCCGGAGGAACGATCGGTCTTCGTCATGGCCGACGCCCAGGGTCCCTGCCGCTTCGGCCAGTACACCGTGGCCATGAACCGGGTCCTGGATCGTCTGGACATCCAAAAGGCCTCCATCTTCGCCCCAAGCTCCGTGTCCGGCTACCGGGGTCTAGACGACCGGGTCATGCTCCGAGTCTGGGCCGGAATTGTCATCGGAGACCTCTTCGAAGAGATGTCCTCCATGCTCCAGGCTGCGGCCATGAACCAAGATCAGGCTCTGGCCCTGTTCCGAGACCGGTATGAAACAATCCGCCAGGCCATGACCGGCTCCCGCCGGGAGCTCCGTCTGGCCCTGCGGACGACGGCCCGGGACCTGGCCGAAATCCCTCTGCGACGCCAAGCCCAAACCGTGCCGACCATACTTCTGGCCGGGGAAATCTATGTCCGCCACGACCCCATCTCCCGTCAAGGCCTGATCGAACGTCTGGCCACCAAGGGGCTGGCCGTACGCACCGCCCCCATCAGCGAATGGATCCTCTATACCGATTGGCTGGCCCGCCAGGGCATAGAGTGTCGAAGAGGACGTCGATTCTGGATCCGCCATTGGGCCAAGGCTCTGGTCCGGTCCTCCATCATCAAGACCATGGCCGAAAGCGGCCTTATCCATGCCGATCCGACTCCGGTGGACCGGGTAATGGCCGCTGCGGCTTCCTTCATCTCCCCCCACCTGACCGGGGAAGCCGCCCTAACCGTTGGGGCCATCCTGGCCGAGATGGGCCGCCCTGCCTGCGGTGCCATATCCCTGGGACCCTTTGGCTGTATGCCCTCCCGACTGGCCCAGGCCGTCCTGGCCCCGGCATGCACCACCGGGGCGCTCCCTTTGGACAACCCGGCCCGCCAAGCCCTGGGCTCGGATCATCCGCTGCCCTTTCTCTGCGTGGAGACCGACGGCCACCCCTTTCCCCAGGTGGTCGAGGCCCGCCTGGAGGCCTTTGTCCTCCAGGCCCGAAGAGTCCACGAAGCCATAGCCTCGGCCCCAACCCGATCATGAAGAACGGCCGGAACAATCTTTCGGCCTCCCCTGCAGATTGCCATAATTTTTTCGATCTGAAATTTCAAAATCCATTGATTAATTCT
Organism: Deltaproteobacteria bacterium; assembly: GCA_009929795.1. Lineage (NCBI taxonomy): Bacteria > Pseudomonadati > Myxococcota > Myxococcia > Deltaproteobacteria bacterium. The sequence goes on from RZZR01000034.1 coordinate 20,915, forward strand.
ATTGGTCATCTCCAGCGGCTGGACCTAGTCTTGATATGTTTGAATGCCATACATAAAGGAGCCCCGTGATGCCCATGCCCGTCATTCCCTGCCAGGGACTGGCCTGCCCCCACCCGGTCCTTGAAACCCGCAAGGTCGTTCTCGAATCCCGCCCATTCGAACTCGCCGTCCTGGTGGACAACGAGGCCGCCCGGGACAATGTCGTCCGGTTCTTGAGCGTCCAGGGCTACGAGGTGACGAGCGTGATACAGGACAAGGACGAGTACCGTGTAGAAGCCCGAGATGCCCGGACTTCACACCCGAGCTCCGGAATCGGGAGCGAACCTTCCTCGACACCCGCCGCTTCGACCGTCTCCGGTCGCCGGATCTTGATTCTCTTGACTCGGGACGTTTTGGGCTCGGGCGACGACACCCTAGGCGCGGGATTGATGAAGAATTTCCTGGCCACTCTGCCCGAAATGGGCTCCGGCCTGTGGCGGCTCGTCCTGGTCAACTCGGCGGTCCGCTTGGCCGTGGAGAACAGCCCTGTCCTGGACTCCCTGCAGACCCTGGAACGATCCGGGGTATCCATCCTCGTCTGCGGAACCTGCCTGAACTTCTTTGAACTTCTGGAACGAAAGCGGGTGGGTGAGACCACGAACATGCTCGACGTGGTCACCAGCCTCGATCTGGCCGACAAGGTCGTCACGGTTTAAGCGCAGCGTGCCGACGCAACGGACCCAAATGTGCATACGGCCGGACATGACGGTTTTGGAGGTCGTCTCGGCCCATCGGGCCGCCGAATCCGTATTCGCCCGCTACAATGAACCGGCCGGGGTCTGCATCTGTTGCCAGGCCCTTTTCGAACCCCTGTCCATCGTTGCCGAACACTACGGCCTGGACCTTGTGGCCCTGCTGGCCGACCTTGAAACAGCCGCCCGGACCGAAGCGGCTCCCATTGGAGAGAAACCATGACCGACATCGAACTGGTCAAGACCGTCAAAGCCGCCGGTTGAGCGGCCAAAATTTCTCCGGGGGACCTGGAGGAAGTATTGCGCGGATGCCTGGATCAACAGGACGACCGACTCCTCACCGGCCAGGGAGACAACGAGGACGCGGCCGTGGTCCGCTTTCCCGCCGGCAAGGCCCTGGTACAGACCGTTGATTTCCTGACGCCCCTGGTCAACGACCCCTTCAAGTTCGGCCAGATCGCCGCGGCCAACTCGCTCTCCGACGTCTACGCCATGGGCGGCGAGCCATGGACGGCCATGAACATCGTCTGCTTCCCCATCAAAAAGCTTCCTCGGGAGATGCTCCGGGCAATCCTCGCCGGAGGCATGGACAAGATTCGCGAATCCGGGGCCGTTTTGGCCGGAGGTCACAGCGTGGAGGACGACGAGCCCAAGTACGGCTTGGCCGTCACCGGTGCCGTTGACCCGGACCGGTTCGCCTCCAATCGCGGACTCAGGCCAGGCGACCGCCTGATCCTGACCAAGCCCATCGGAACCGGGGTTCTGTCCACGGCCCTCAAGGCCTCCTGGAAGGGCTCCGAGGACATTGAGGCCGAACTCCATCGCTGGGCCTCCATGCTCAACGCCCCTGGGGCCCGGACCATCCGCGAACTCGGCCTTCTCGGGGCCACGGACGTCACCGGATTCGGCCTAGGCGGGCATCTTCTTGAGATGGCCCGGGCCTCCAGAACGGCCGTGGAGATGACTTTGTCCCGGGTTCCCTTCATCTCCCGGGCCGTGGAACTGGCCGGAATGGGACTCATCCCGGCCGGAAGCTTTGCCAATCGAAAATTCTGTTCCTCGCAGGTCCAGGTCGACCCCAAAGCCGACCCCCTGCTTGTTGACCTAGCCTTCGACGCCCAGACCTCTGGAGGCTTGATCCTGGCCATGCCCAAGGCCCTGGTATCGGCGGCCGCAGCCATCCTCGAGCCCGCCGGGTGTCTGGCCGCAGACATCGGGGAAGTCCTTCCGGCCGAGCCCGGCCTGCCTTTCCTTCGCCTCCTGCCCTGAACCTCCCCCGAATCGACGATATCACTCTTGTCTTTGTGGACAGGTGTCTAACTTTTCTATACAGTCTCTTGTATTCATCACGTCTTTGCAAACGGAGGGGAACCGTGGACAAGAGAAACATTCTGATCGTCGACGACGAGCAGGACTTCGCCGAGGGCATGCAGGAAATCGTCGAACTGATGGGCCATGGGTGCGACACGGCCGGAAGCATCAGCGACGCGTTGCGGATGGCCGGAAGCGGGGGATACGACATCGTCTTTCTCGACGTGTTTCTCCCCGACGGCAATGGGTTGGACTCCATCAGGGATTTCCAGTCCTCCCCATCCGGACCGGACCTGATCGTCCTGACCGGTATCGGAGATCCGGACGGGGCCGCCCTGGCCATCAAAAGTGGAGTCTGGGATTATCTGACCAAGCCTGCCACCGTGGCCAAAATTCGCAATACCATCCAGCGAGTCCTTCATAACCGGGACAAACGTCTCAAGGACAGCAAGGTCCAGTTTCTCGAACGCTCCGAGATCGTCGGAGACAGCCCGCAGATCGCAGCCTGTCTCCAGAAGCTGGCCAAGGCCTCAAGGTCAAGCCTCGGTGTTCTGATCACTGGAGAAACCGGCACCGGAAAGGAACTCTTTGCCCGGGCCATCCACGCCAACAGTTCCCGACGCAAGGGACCCTTCGTCATCCTGGACTGCGCAAGTCTGCCCAAGAACCTCATCGAAAGCATTCTCTTCGGGCACGTCAAAGGGGCCTTCACAGGAGCCGAATCGACCCAAACGGGTATCGTCAAGCAGGCCGACGGAGGGACCCTCTTCCTTGACGAAGTCGGCGAACTGCCCAAAAATATCCAAAGAGCCTTCCTCCGGGTCTTACAGACCAAGCAATTCAGACCCGTGGGCGGAGACAAAGAACTTTCCAGCGACTTCCGGGTCGTCAGCGCCACGAACAAGAATCTCGACGAGATGGTCGAATCCGGCCACTTCCGGAAGGATCTCTTCTTCCGTCTGAACACTATGACCATTGATCTGCCCCCGCTACGCGAGCGGGGCTCGGATCTCCGGATCCTGATCACCCACTATCTCTGCAAAACCTGCGAAGACCTTCAAATCCCGCCCAAGGGCGTCTCCGATGACCTGATGAGCGCCATGCACATGTACGACTGGCCGGGCAACGTTCGCGAACTGACCAACACCATTCAACTGGCCGTCCAGAATGGTCTGGACGAGCCGACCCTCTATCCGCACCATCTGCCGACCTACATCCGGGTCAAGATTGCCCGGGAGCACTTCAATCTGACCCGCAACGACGTGATCGAGCACGAACCCGAAGATGGCCTCAGAACCCGGACTCCGGAAACGATCCCGACCTACAAACAATACCGGGAAGAGACCCTGGCGGCCATGGAACGAAAATATTTCAGGGAGTTGAGAATCGTCTGCGACGGAAGCGCCAAGCTCGGCTGCAGGCTGTCTGGCCTCTCCCGGGCCCGGTTCTACCAGATTCTGAAGAAGGTCGGCGTGAACTTTACCGAATTGAAGACGGCCAAGATCAGATCACGAAAGACCAAGCCCAAGGTCCGAGTCGAGCAGCCCGCGGGCAAACCCAAGGCGGTCGAGGCCGAGACACCGGAACCGAAGGACGAGCAGGCCCAGTCCTGAGCCCGACCGTCCCTCCGTGTGCTTCTCCAG
>RZZR01000035.1 GCA_009929795.1 Deltaproteobacteria bacterium
GTCCCCTGTCTGGAGCCAGCTTGGAGACACATTGAGCGCCTTGCAAAACCTGGCGATGAAATCAGCGTTCGGGCTGGTCTTCTCCAGCTCGTAATTTGAAAGCGTGTTTTTACCGATACCGAGAAGTTTTCCAACCTCGGCCTGCGACAATACACCGCGAGCCACCCTCAACCTGTGTCCGATGCCGTTCCTTTCCACATCATTCCCTCCCCTTCCCTATTTTTTTTTCTTTTTATCCAAATTTCCGGTTGTCATTATCCATAAAAACGGACTAAAGGGTATCCCATACACTAAACGTCTAACCGTTAGCATGAGAGATGAACCAAATAGACGCACCATCGACTGACTGTCAAAGGGTTTGGGCCGCCAAGGGGTGGCTGGCCTCCAGGGGTTTGACCCAGAAGGGTCTGGCCCGGGCTATCGGGGCCTATCCTGCGGCCATCAACAAGGTCATCCTCGGGCACCGCCGGACCCCGGCCGTCATCGAGTATCTGACCAAGTCCGTGGGCATGCCTGCGGACCTCCTCCCTGAACCGAGGAAGCCCAAGCCCAAAAAAACCGTTGAGCCGGCCTAGTCGTCGCCCTGTTTTTTGCGCGTATTCCTCAATTTTTGGACCTGTAAATGTGCAATTTTGGGAAAATAATACGGAGGTTCGTATGGACCTGACCAAAGTTTCCATGGGCGAGGCCCTGCAGATCGCCTTGACTCAAAGCGGGAGAAGCATCGATGCCGTGGCCGAGGAGATGGGCTGGAGCCCGGGGCAAGGATACAGATTTTTCAACGTGAACGACGCGTATTGGCCCCCGGCCCACTCCATCCCCAGGCTCTGCTCGGTGCTGGGCAACACCATCATCCTGGACTGGCTGAACCGGAACACCGCCGAACTTTGCAGCCTCAAGGGCAAACCCCTCTCGGTCTCCGGATGCCTGCGCCAGATCTCCACCCTTCTGGAGCGCATGGGCGAGACATCCGGCGTGGTCGGCCGGATCGTCGAAGACGACAAGATCACCCCGGCCGAGGCCAGAGAGCTGACCAGGAAGCTGACCAGGATGGCCGCCGATCTGTTTGACTTCATTTCCTCGTCCGAGCGGACGGGCAAGATAGGATGATCCCATGACGGAAGACTACGAGGAAATCCGCAAGGAGTTGATCGAGGGGCTGCCGCCCATCGTGGCCCGCAAGTCCGTCTCCAAGTTTCTCGGGGGGACCGTATCCCCCAAGTCCCTGGCCAATGCCGACTCCAACGGCACCGGGCCGGAGTGCCCCCTGGTCTTCGGGTGCACCATCGCCTACCGCCGCGAGGCCTTGGTGGACTGGCTCCTGGTCCGGATGCGGACCAAGCCCTATTCAAGGGCCAGTCGATCCACGGCGTCGCGGGTCTGATCGGGGATCAAATGAGCATACCTCATCGTCATCTGCAACGTCCGATGCCGCATCAAGGTCTTGATCCGGTAGATGTCCGTGCCGTGTATGGCCAGCCAGGACGCGAACGTATGGCGCAGGGTGTGAAAAACCACCCGATGCCGACGGTCGTCGACCCCGTCATTCAGGCCTGTCCGGCCCACGACGCCCCGGAACAACTCGGTCAGCCTCGAATGCACCCCGCCCCGGGGGGTGGGGAACACCAGCGGCCCGGACACCTGACCCCGGCGCTCCCCCAAGACCCGCAAGACCGCCTCGTTCAGGGGCACGGCACCCCCGGGCTTGCGCCGCGCCTGGTCGGGCACGCGGAGGATTTTACCGAAAAAGTCGATGTCCTGCCAGGCCATGCGCTCTATCTCACCGGCCCGCAAGCCCGTGTTCAGGGACACGATGATGGCGTGCTTGAGGTCGGGCAGCCGGAGCTTTCCGGCCTCCTCGATGATCAACCGGGCCTCATCTTTGGTCAGGTATCTGGTCCGGGCGTTGTTGAGCTTTGGGATTTCGAGGGAGGAACACGGGTTTCGTCCATGGAAGAGGGCGACACCGTCCGCGTCGTATGTCTTGGCCGCGACGTTGAACATGCGTCTGATTATGGCCAGGTAATGGCGGACCGTCCCGGCCGCTCCTCTGACTTCACCCAGCATCGTCCGGACATCCTCGGCCGTCACCTTGGCCAGGGGGATGTCCCCCAGGCACGGCAGAATGAGCTTATGGGCACGGAGATCGTCGATTTCCCAGGTCCGTTTCCCATCTTTGATGGCGGGCAAGTAGTAGCGCTCCCAGAAGGCCCGCACGGTCAATCCGGCCCGTCTCTTCCGCCGGGCCTCCTCGGCCCGCTCGGATGCGATGGCATCCCGGCGGTCGGCCAAAGTCTGCGGCCCGATGCCGGTCTTGATGTTTGCCTTGAGCTCGGAGAGCACGGCGTAGGCCTTGGCCGCCGTCCAGCCCTCACTGGCCCAGCCGAGCCCGTCCTCGTGCCGGTGCCCGTTGACACCATATCGGACCGTGTAATAGACGTCCGCGTGTCGTCCGTTTTTGCGGGTGGGATGATCCCGGCACCTGACGCCGGGAAATCCGGTTGCCCGAAAGGCTGTTTTTCTGGTCCCCATCCTGTCCCCATTTGGTTAGGCTTTGAGGGCAATCTCGGGAACGGAGTCGACCAAAAAAGTCAATTAACGTCAATAGTTGGGAAGGCAAGGGAAAGCCGAAATCGGACTCAAAATCCAGCGGGGGCAACCCCATGGGGGTTCGATTCCCCCCCCCCGGCACCAAAGTAAAATCAAAGGGTTGGAGGATAGAAAAAAATCCTCCAACCCTTTTTCTTTTTGCCGTTTCATCTATTGGTCCCCACTCCGTCCCCTGTCCCTGGACAGTTGTCCTGTTCGAGGGCGTCGAGGTATTTCAGGAAGAGCAGCCAGGAGGTCTGCTCGGTGTAATCAAGCTCGCTGGTGCAGCCGGCGTCTTTCCAGAGAACGTCGTCGATATTCTTGAAAGCCTGTTCAAGCATGGTTGTCCTTATTCTTCATCGTTGTAGTCATCTCGTTCAGTATCTCTTCTGGGCTAACGCTCAGGTTCAGCGGCGGCAATGGAGCTCAGCGGAATTGCCGTCCGGTGCAGCGCCTCGTTAGCACTTTTTCAATATCACTGTCTTGTGAAAAAGCATGTTCGGCCCATCAGTATCGACAAATCCGACACATCTGGCATTTTTGATAGTCTCTTCAAACGCTGATTTTGAAACATGAAATGGAGGTTCCACTATGAGGACTTGTCCCTTTGGTTTTAATATTGACCATCTGATTAAAATGCTCTTTCTTATTTGGAATCTCATGAACTACATAAAATAATAATACAAAATTAAAATGATCTGATACGCCTATTTCACTCTCTTCGCATTTGTGCAGTTTGATTCGCGCTTCAAGTCCTGTACCATTTATCTTATCTCTTACATTTTGAAGCATCCCTTCTTGCAAATCGCAAGCAATCACTTGACCCGATTTTCCGGCCATTAGAGCCATATCAACCGATAAAAATCCTGGACCACACCCTACATCAAGAACTGTCATTCCCTCTTTAATAAATGGACGTAATATTTTCTGAGGATTTTGGAACCACATCCGAATTATATTATCAAGGCTACCCGCTCTTTCAACCGGGCAGACACGATTACATCTATCGCTCATTTCATTTTTCTCCATATATGTCCTAAGTTGCAAATAACCTGGTTTCAAAAGATGCAGAGCGAAGCGGCGCAGCTTTTGGCAGTCCGGGTTAATTTGCGTTGTTAGGTCATTTTTGACTTTTTGATTTCTTGCTGTCTCTCAATAAACATCTGAAAATGCAGTTTCATATGAGCAAAATAATCCTCAATCAAGAAGCCTAAGGCTTTTTCTTCTCCATCGGCAGTTATCCAAATATTTTCATTTCCTTGCCAATTGGTTTTGATCGGAAACTCTAAACTCTAGACATTCGAAGCCGGGTTGTAAAAATCCACACTCCAACGACCGCGGACAAAGTCTTTCCGTCGATGATCGCGTCCATTTTCTCCTCTCCTGAAACAACGGCCATTTCTGGCTCATGATGAAGTTGACACCGCATCTCTTGGTGAAGTAGCCATCCGCGTGCCGTCGATTCCCGGGGGCGTGGTGTTCCCTGGGCCCCAACCTCCCGAGAAATTGGCCGCACCCGACAAAGCTTCCCGAATCCCCATCCCGACAGCCACTCAAGCCCCGTCGGCACGGAGAGCGACCGGTTCGTGCGTATCCTTCATCTGGGAAAGTTCTATCCACCCGCCCCGGGCGGCATTGAAAATTTCCTCCGGGATCTGGCCCGGGCCCAAGTCCGTTCGGGACACGAAGTCCATGTCCTCTGCCACGCCCACCAAGGGACCAAAAACCTTGAGAGGGAAACCGTCGACAAGGTGATCGTGACCAGGGTGCCCGTGGCCCTCAGTCTGGCCTACGCCCCTCTGGCTCCCTCCTATCCGCTCCATCTCCGCAAAATTCTGACCTCGTTTCGCCCGGACATCGTCCACGTCCATATGCCCAATGTCTCACCCTTCTGGGTTCTGGGATGGTTCAGGCCGACCTTCGGGCTCGTGGTCCATTGGCATGCCGATGTCATTCCGTCCCCGAACGATCTCGGCCTGCGTCTTTTTCGCCCCGTCTACTCCCTACCCGAAACCATGCTCTTGTCCCGGGCCGGGGCCGTCGTGGCCACTTCGAGTCCCTACGCCGACACCAGCCCCGTCCTCGGCCGATTCAGGGAAAAGGTCGAAATCATCCCCCTGGGTTTGGACATGAGCCGTTTTCACGTCCCAGACCGGCCCAAGGCCGAAGACGGCCCGCCCCTGGTCCTCTCCATAGGCCGCTGCACTCCCTACAAGGGCCTGGACCAACTGATCCGGGCCTGGGTTTCCGTCCCCCGGGGCAGGCTGATCATCGTCGGATCGGGTCCGTTGCTAGACGAACTCCGGGATCTGACCCTTCGTCTCGGACTGGCCGACCGAATCGATCTGCCCGGCTCCCTGCCCGAGTCGGACCTCCATAATCTGCTGGATTCCTGCGACCTGTTCTGCCTGCCATCGGTGGAGCGGACCGAGGCCTTCGGGCTTGTTCTTCTGGAGGCCATGCGCTATGGAAAACCCTTGATCACGACGGAAGTTCCCGGCTCGGGCATGAGCGAGGTGAACATCCACGGACGAACCGGCCTGCGGGTTCCTCCCCGAGATCCCGAAGCCCTGGCCAAGGCCGTGAACACCCTGCTGGACGATCCGGCGCGCCGGTCCGAACTTGGACGCCGGGCCACGTCCAGACTGGCCGAAAAATTTGACATCGTGCACGTGGCCGAACGCCTGGACAATCTGTACCGACACATCCTGAAAACGATGAACTCCCGATGAGCGATCCGACCATGACCCGGGACCTTCCGCCCTTCGCCGTCATCATCCCCGCCTGGAACGAGGCCCCCACCGTGGCCGCCGTGGTCCGGACGGCATTGGATCAGGGCGCGGCCGAGGTCGTGGTCGTGGACGACGCCAGCACTGACCAAACCATCGAAGAGGCCCTCCAGGCCGGGGCCACGGTCCTCCCCTTGCGCATCAACCTCGGGGCCTGGGGAGCCACTCAGGCCGGATTTCGTCATGCACTCAAGGCCGGGTATTCCCTGGCCCTGTCCATGGACGCCGACGGTCAGCACCGGGCCGAGGACATGGCCCAGGTCCTTGATCCGGTGGCCAAAGGCACGGCCGAGGTCTGCATTGGTTCCTGCCCCCAGCGGGGCTCCCGGCTCCGGCATCTGGCCTGGACCATTTTCAGGGCCGTCACCGGCCTCGGTGTCGCCGATCTGACCTCGGGATTCCGGGCCTACTCCCAGAGAGCTATGTCCCTGTTGCTCCACCCCATGGCCCACAATTTCCACCACCAGGACATGGGGGCGCTGCTCATGCTCTCCCGCTTTGGCCTGCGGGTCGTCGAGGCCCCGGTGACCATGGAGCTCAGAGCCTGCGGGAAGTCCAGGGTCTTCTCCTCCTGGTTCGTTGTCGCCCTGTACATGACCACCACCCTGCTCCTCTGCTGCAGCAAACGCGGCCAGGCCGTGAACGTCCAATTCCTCGAGGAACCCAGGCCATGACCTTTTCCGCAGGCCTCTTCACTGCTCTGGTCGGCCTGGGTACGGCCGGAACCATCCTCCTGCTCATCCGACGCGACCGCCTTGCCCCGGGCCATTCCCTCTGGTGGATGGCCGTGGCGACTTGCTCCGTGTTTCTGGCTTTTTTCCCTGGCATCGTCGACGAGCTCGGCCGTCTGATCGGTATCCGCTATCCCCCGATCCTCCTGGTCCTTCTGGGCCTCAGCGCGGTGCTGGTCAAACTTCTACTCATGGACCTTGACCGCTCCAGGCAGGAACGGCAGATCCGGATTCTCGCCCAGCGTCTGGCCGTCTACGAACGGATGGATGGCCAAAAGAGGGAATCCGACTGACGTGGGCCGCAAATCCCGTCTGAAACGAGCCGCGGCAAACTCTTCGGTCAACCCGCCCGCTGAGGCTCCGAGCAATTCTTCTGTCGCCCCCCCGGTCTGGACCGGCTGGCTCCGAACCCGTCCGGCCTTGGCCTCGTTGCTGATCATTCTGGCTCTGACGGCCCTGATGACAGGGCTACGGCTCTCCAGACACTACGACTATCTGGTCCATCAGCATGGCCGGGTCTATGCCGACTCAGACCGGCCCATGCTCAACAACTTCGACGGCTACTACTACCTTCGGCTGGCCCACGACCTGGCCGAAGGCAACTACCACGGGCCGGACGACCTGGCCGGCAGGGCCCGGCCCGAGCCCGTGCCGCTTTTGGTCAGGGCGACCTCGGCCGTGCATTCGGCCACCGGGGCCTCCATTGAGGACATCGCCTTTTTCCTCTCCCCCATCCTGGCCGCGCTGCTCGTTCTGGTCTTCGTCGCCTGGGGCCGCGAACTGGGAGGAGTCCATGCCGTGTGGGCCTCGGCCCTGGCCGGCATGGTCAACCTGGGCTGGATCGTGAACACCGACCTGGGCAAATTCGACACCCAATGTCTGAATCCGGTCATCATTTTCCTGGCCGCCTGGGCCCTGTACCGGTTTGTGACCATTTCATCGGCCGGAAGATTTATCCATCTCGGACTCTACCTGGCCCTGACAGCCTTTGCTTTTTTCTGGTGGCAACCCGGAGGCCTCATCTGTCTCGCCCTTGTCGGAACATGGGCGCTGAGCGTCTTCTGGCCATCGGGCACGATCGAGCGATTGCTCAAGGCCACCGCCTTGTTCGCCGGTTTGAGCCTTATTCTGGTCTACTTCATCGCCCCGGGAATCCTCCCAAAGCCCTTGGTCTTCCAAATGGACTACGCCCTCGGACATCTCGATCTGGTCCTCGGCCTGTCCGCAGCTGGGAACCAAGTCGGTCAATCCATAATGGAACTCAATCCACCGTCCATGGAGCAATTCGTGGTCTTTGCCGGAGGATCCTGGCCGGCCCTGATCATGGCCAGCCTGGGCTTCATCCTCATGGCCGTCTTCTTTCGGCTCCAGGCTCTGTTCCTGGCCCCGCTGATCGCCCTCGGATTCCTTGGCCTCGTGGGTCTTCGATTCACCATCTTCACGGTCCCGGCCTTTGCCCTGGGACTCGGCTGCTTCCTGACGTGGGCCACCGCCCGGCTTCCCTTGATCCCGTTTCGTCGAGGAATCGTCGTCGCCATCGCCGCTCTGGCCGTTTCCTGGCCCAATGCGTCCAGATATCTCGCCCCGCCGGAGATCGCCGCCATCGGACCCAACGACTACCGTCTGGCCCTTGAACTTCGGGAAAAACTCCCCCCCGGCCATCCGGTCATGGCTTGGTGGGACAACGGCTATTTCATCCAATACGCGGCCAAGGCCAAAACCCTGTTCGACGGCGGATCCCAGACCCCTGACAATCTCTTTCTGGCCGCCACGGCCCTCGCCGCCGAGGATCCGATCTTCGCCGCCAACTGGATCCAGTTCGCCCTCCACCGGGGCCCCAGAGGGCTAAAGGTCGTGGAATCCCGTCTGGGAGGGCGCGCAGAGGCCATGGATTTTCTTCGCCAGGCATTCAGCCAACCTGACAAAACTCATGAGATTCTGGCCGAGAGAGGACTTCAAACCAACGACCGGATGATCGACCTGCTCTTCCCTTCCGGCTCCTCGGCCCTGTGGCTGACCTTCTCGGACCTGGCCAATGATTCGCAACACCTTTCATTCGCCCGCACAGACCCGAGCCAGACGGTCGCCCGCCGCCTGAGCGTCGCGCTTCGGGCCAAAACCCGTTTCGATCCCGACAGTGGAACTTTGCACACGAGTCGCGGCCCCATTCTCCTGGCCCAATCGCTGACCCTCTCACCGCAAGGATCCTGGAGCAGAAAATACCCGGATCAGACCGGCTTCCCGACCCTCGTAGACATCACCTCATTGCCCTACCTCCTCATGGACGAAGGCGGATTTCTCGATTCCGCAATCGGCAAGCTCATGATCCCCATGAACCCGGAAGTGCCGGGATTTGAACGAATCTATCTGGAAATGGGCCTCGGCGGAGTCTGGAACGTCGTGCCCGTCTCCCCATCGTTGCAATAATCCATCATCAAGGAGTGCCCATGACCAACACCACCGTGTACTTCATCGAAGGTGACGGGGTCGGCCCAGAAATCTGGAAGGCCGCCCGTCCAATCCTCGACGCCGCCGTCAGCCTCTCGTATCCGGACGGCCGCCGTCTCGACTGGCAGGAACTTCTGGCCGGAGAAAAGGCTTTTGCCGCCACTGGCGAGTACCTCCCCCAGAAGACCCTGGATACTCTGAAGGAGGCAACCCTGGCCATGAAGGGCCCCCTGACCACTCCCGTGGGCAAGGGGTTTCGAAGCCTCAATGTCACCCTGCGTCAGACCCTGGATCTTTTTGCCTGTATCCGCCCCATCCGGCACTTCCAGGGTATCGAGTCCCCGGTCAAGCACCCGGAACGGGTCGATATGATCGTCTTTCGGGAAAACACCGAGGACGTCTATGCCGGCATCGAGTGGGCCTCGGGATCGGCCGAAGCAAAACGCCTCATCGCCTTTTTGCGTGACGAGATGGGGGCACATGTGGACGAAACCGCCGGCATCGGTATCAAGCCCGTGACTCCCGGCGGCTCCAAACGGCTGGTCCGGACAGCCCTGCGCCACGCCGTAAACCTGAGCCTGCCCAGCCTGACCCTGGTTCACAAGGGCAATATCATGAAGTTCACCGAGGGCGGATTCAGGGTCTGGGGCTATGAAGTGGCCAAGGAGGAGTTCGGAAATGTGACCGTGACCGAGGACATGGCCGCCACGGCCGGTTCCGGCAAGATCGTCGTCAAGGACCGCATCGCCGACGCTATGTTCCAGGAAGTTCTGATCCGACCCGAACACTACAGCGTCATCGCCACCACCAACCTGAACGGTGACTATCTCTCCGACGCCCTGGCTGCCCAGGTCGGGGGACTTGGCCTAGCCCCGGGCGTCAACATGGGAGACACTCTGGCCTTTTTCGAGCCCACCCACGGCACGGCCCCGACCATCGCCGGAAAGGATCTCGTCAACCCGGGCAGCCTGATCCTATCAGGAGCCATGCTGCTGGACCACATCGGCTGGACCGAGGCCGCAGGCCTTGTCCGTCGCGGGGTCGAAACGGTCCTGGCCGCAAGAATCGTGACCGTGGACTTGGCCGCCCAGATGCCCGGGGCCACCCAGATCGGATGTTCGGCCTTTGCCGAGCGCATCCTGTCCGCTATGGAAAAATAGGCCCAACCGGGTTCGGCCTGGACGGGCGATTTCTGTTGCCTTGGCCCGGATTCCCATGGTATGGTAGCAAGTCATTCGCTGGTTGGGGACGGCCCATGTGGACCGTCCCGTGAGATACACTTCAAAAGGAGGTCTGAAACCCCATGAAACGCCTTTGTCTTCTGCTTCTGGCCGCGGCCCTGCTGGTCGTCGGTCTGTCTCCGGTGACCCCGGCCTCGGCCGCGCCCAAGGTTCTCCGTCTGGCCTTGGACGCCGACCCCGTCTCCCTGGACCCCCATGTCCAGCTCTCGGGCGGCATGCTCCAGTATTCGCACATGGTCTTCGATCCCCTGGTCCGCTGGACCCAGAACATGGATTTCGAGCCCCGGCTGGCCGTCAAATGGGAACGTATCGACGATCTGACCATGCGCTTTCACCTCCGCCAGGGTGTCAAGTTCCATTCCGGCAATGAGTTCACCGCTGACGACGTGGTCTGGACCTTGGAACGCCTGAAGAAGAGCGTTGACTTCAAGGGTCTGTTCGAGGCCTTTTCGGCCAAGGCCGTGGACAAGAACACCGTGGACATCATCACCCGCGAGCCCTACGGCCTACTCCTGAACATGGCCACCTACATCTTCCCCATGGACTCCAAGTTCTACACGGGAACGGATGAAAAGGGCCTGCCCAAGGACGCCATGGTCAAGACCGAATGGTCCTTCGCCAACGAGAACGAGTCCGGGACCGGCCCTTTCTACGTGGCCTCCCGTGAGCCCGGTCAGAAGTGGGTCATGAAGCGGTTCGCCGACTATTGGGAAAAGAGTGTCGGCAACGTCGACGAGATCCTTCTGACCCCGATCCCCGAAGACGCCACCCGGGTGGCCGCCCTGCTGGCCGGTGACGTGGACTTCATCGCCCCGGTCCCGCCCCAGGACTATGACCGCATCGAAGCCAGCGATAAGGCCAAACTTCTGACCATGGACGGCACCCGCATCATCACCTTCCAGGCCAATGTGAATCGCCGTCCCGAGTTCAAGGACGTCCGGGTCCGCATGGCCATGGACCTGGCCGTAAACAACGAAGGCATCGTCAAGCAGATCATGAAGGGACGGGCCAAGGCCGCCGGCCAGAACTCGCCCCTGGGATACGACGGCCACAACCCGGCCCTCACCCCCCGGTTCGATCTGGACAAGGCCAAGGCCCTGATGAAGGAAGCCGGATATGAGAAGGGCTTCACCGTGTCCATGATCTCCCCCAACAACCGTTACGTGAACGACGAGAAGATCGCCGAGGCCGTGGCCGGCATGCTCTCCAAGATCGGCATCAAGGTCGAACTCAAGACCATGCCCAAGGCCCAGTACTGGGATGAGTTCGACGCCCAGGTGGCCGACATCCAGATGATCGGCTGGCACTCGGACACAGAGGACTCGGCCAACTTCTTCGAGTACCTGAACATGTGTCCCAACAAGGAAACCGGCAAGGGCCAGTACAATTCCGCCAACTACTGCAACCCCAGGGTCGACGAGCTGACCATCGCCTCCAACAGCGAGACCGATCTGGACAAGCGGGCCAAGATGCTTCAGGAAGTCGAGACCATCCTCTACGAGGACGCCGCCTTCATCCCCCTGCACTGGCAAATGCTGTCCTGGGCCTGCTCCAACAAGCTCAAGAACGCCGACAAGATCGTCAACGTCATGGACTTCCCCTATTTCGGGGACCTGATCATGGACTAGCGCCGGATCGAACCGTCCATTTCTCGGGGGGCCGAATTCGGCCCCCCTTCAACATCAACGCAGAGTTTTCATGTTCGCTTTTTTCGTTCGACGCATCGTCCAGGCCGTTATGGTCATGCTGGTCATCAGCCTTCTAGGCTTCACCATCAAGCAGTCCGTGGGTGATCCCATCCGGGAATTGACCGGCATTTCCGTCTCCGAAAAGGACCGGGACGAGCTACGCCAGAAACTCGGGCTGAACGATCCCTTTCTTGTCCAATGGGTCCGATTCGTTGGCAATGCACTCAAAGGCGACCTTGGCAACTCCTTCTATTTCAAGCGTCCCGCCGCCCAAGTCATCCTGAGCAAAGCCCCGGCCACCCTTGAACTCGTCCTGGCCACCTCCATCGTCGTCATCCTCCTGTCCATCCCCATCGGCATCTACGCCGCGGTCAGGCCCAATACATTTCTGTCGCGATTTTTCATGGGGGCATCCATTGTCGGAGTCTCCATTCCGGTCTTTCTGACCGCCATCCTGCTCATCTATGTCTTCGCGGTTCAATTGGGGTGGCTTCCGGCCTTCGGTCGTGGAGAGGTGGTTGAAATCTTTCCGGGCTGGCAGTCCGGCTTTGTCACCAAAGACGGCCTTCTGCATCTCATCTTGCCCAGTCTAGCCCTGTCGTCCATCATGCTTCCCCTGTTCATCCGCCTCATCCGGGCCGAGATGAAGGAGGTCTTGGAGACCGAATACATCAAGTTCGCCCGAGCCAAGGGACTCAAAAACAGCCGAGTGCTCTTTGTCCACGCCTTCAAGAACACCCTCCTGCCGGTCATTACCGTGGGCGGTGTCCAGCTGGGGACCATGATCGCCTTCACCATCCTGACCGAAACGGTCTTTAACTGGCAGGGCATGGGCGCCATGTTCATCGAGTCCATCAACCGGGCCGACACCTCCCTGACCGTGGCCTACATGGTCTTCGTCGGTTTCATCTTTGTGGTCGTCAACACCGTGGTCGATCTCATCTACGGATTGGTCAACCCCATGGTCCGCATCGCGGGCAGGAAATAGTTGTCATGCGCTGGTGGAAAACTTTTCGGCAGTCTTTTTTTCTGCACAGCTTCCTGCGTGACCCCATGGCTGTGGGCAGCTTCACGATCCTGGTAATTCTGGTCGTTTTGAGCTTTGGGGCCCCGGTCATCGCCCCCCACGACCCCTACGACCCGACCACCGTGGACCTCATGGACGGTGAAACTCCCCCTATCTGGATGCCAGACGGCGACAAACGGTTCCTCCTGGGCACCGACACCCAGGGTCGGGACATGTTCTCGACCATGCTCTACGGCATGCGGGTCTCCATCCTCATCGGCCTCGGCGCCGTGGCCCTTCAGGCCTTCATGGGCATTCTCATCGGCATGACCGCCGGGTATTTCGGCAAGAAACTCGATGCCTTTCTGATGCGATTGGCCGATGTCCAGCTCTCGTTCTCGACCTACATGGTGGCCATCTTCTTCGGGGCCATCTTCCAGGCAGCCTTCGGCATGGGCATGTACGAACGATTCGCCATTCCCATGCTCATCTTCATCATCGGGTTCGCCGAATGGCCCCAATACGCCCGGACCATCCGGGCCTCAGTCATGGCCGAAAAGAAGAAAGAGTACGTCGAAGCCGCCCGGGTCGTCGGTCTCAAGACCAGAAGGATCATGTGGCGCCACATCCTTCCCAACACCATGACCCCGGTGCTGGTCATCTCAACGGTCCAGGTGGCCAACGCCATCATGTCCGAGGCTGCCCTGTCCTTCATCGGCCTGGGCATGCCCGTGACCCGGCCCAGCCTCGGCTCGCTGATCAAGGCCGGCTTCGATTACATATTCAGCGGATCGTGGTGGATCACCCTTTTTCCGGGCATAGCCCTGGTCGTTCTGATCCTTTCCATCAATCTTCTGGGCGACTGGCTGCGGGACTTCCTGAACCCCAAGCTCTACAAGGGCTGAAATCGGACATGAGCGACGCCCACACCACTCTCCTGAGTTCCGAACAGGCCCTGTTGCAGGTCCGGAATCTGTGTGTGGATTTCCGGCTTCGTCACGGCAATCTGACTGCCGTGCGCAATGTGAGCTTCGACCTGCACAAGGGCGAGCGCCTTGGCATAGTCGGCGAATCCGGGGCCGGAAAATCCGTGACAGGTTTCGGAATCATCAACCTCATCAGCAAACCAGGATTCATTTCCTCGGGCTCGATCCTCTTCGAGGGCCGAGACCTGGCCAAACTTGACACCGAGGCCGTCAGGCAGGTCCGGGGAAACCGGATCTCCATGATCTTTCAGGACCCCATGATGACCCTTAACCCGGTCCTGACCGTGGGCACCCAGATGGTCGAGACCCTGATGACCCACAAAAACATGACCAGATCCGAGGCCCGGCGGGTGGCCGTGGACAAACTCAAACAGGTGGCCATCCCCTCTCCAGGCAAGAGATTGGACCAGTATCCTCATGAGTTCTCAGGCGGCATGCGCCAGCGCATCGTCATCGCCATCGCCCTGCTGACCTCCCCGGCCATGATCATCGCCGACGAGCCAACCACGGCTCTAGACGTGACCATCCAGGCCGACATCATGGAACTCCTGCTCAAACTCTGCGAGACCGAGCGAATGGGCCTTATCCTTATCACCCACGACCTGGCCGTGGTCTCCCAGGTCACGCAAAAGATTGCCGTCATGTACGCCGGGTCCATTGTCGAAATGGGCCCCACCGAGGCCATTGTCTCCTCCCCGAAACATCCTTACACTAGGGGGCTTCTGGCCGCCCTGCCCCAGGCTGCGGCCCGCAGGAAACGGCTCAACCAGATCCCTGGCGTCATGCCCAACCTGACCCGCATCCCCGAGGGTTGTCCCTTCAACAACCGCTGCCCCCAATGCGAGAATGCCTGCCGGAAGGATCTCCCTCTATTGCGATCCCTCCCAGACGGTTCTTGGGTCGCCTGCCACCGGCTGGATTGTATGGATCGGAAATGAAGAAAACGACGCTTCTGGAAATCAAAAATGTGGTCAAGCACTTCGACATATCCGGAGGGCTTATGGACCGCATCGAGTTCAGAGGGGGAAAATTCGCGCAGAAACGAACCCTGGTCAGGGCCGTCAACGACATCTCTTTCGACATCATGGAGGGGGAGACCGTCAGTGTGGTCGGAGAATCGGGCTGCGGTAAATCAACCCTGGCCCGGGCCGTCATCCGCCTCTACCCGCCGGATTCGGGAGAGATCCGCTACAAGGGTCATCGGATCGACAACCTGCCGCGATCAAAAATGAAGTTCTACCGGACCAAGATGCAGATGGTCTTTCAGGACCCGTACGCGTCCCTCAATCCTCGCATGAGCGTCCGTCAGGCCCTGAGCGAGCCGATCCTCTTCCATAACCCGGCCTTCACCCGCAAGCAGGCCATGGATCGAGTGGCCGAGGTCATGGAACAGGTCGGGGTCGATCCGGAGTGGGCCGATCGCTTCCCGCACGAATTCTCGGGAGGGCAGAGGCAACGCATTTCCATCGCCCGGGCCCTGGCCGTCAACCCGGAGTTCATCGTGGCCGACGAACCCATCGCCGCCCTGGACGTCTCCATCCAGGCCCAGATTCTGAACTTGCTCATGGACCTTCAGGAACAGCGGGGCCTGACCTACATGTTCATCAGCCACGATCTATCCGTGGTCCGGCACATCTCCAACCGGGTTGCCGTCATGTACCTGGGGACCCTCTGCGAGCTGACCGGGGCCGAAAACATCTTCGAGGTTCCCAGGCATCCCTACACCAAGGCCCTGATTTCAGCTATTCCCAGACTCGGCGGCAAGGCATTCAACCACGTCAGGCTCAAGGGCGACGTGCCCACGCCCATCAACCTGCCCCCGGGATGCGTGTTCCACGGCCGCTGCCCCCATGCCATGGATCGCTGTCGCATGGAGATTCCCAGACTTCGGGCCCTGGACAAGGGGACCATGGTCGCCTGCCACGGCGTCGAAGAGGGTCGGGTCTGACCGGCCTGACCGAAGAGTGCCTCGGAACCGTCTCCACGACGGCCAGCCCTTCGCTGGAATTCGAAAATCCCACCAAAAAAGGCCCGGCCGACAGAATCGGCCAGGCCCCGGACAATTCCTTCAGATTCGGATCGTTGATCAGTCGGCCTTGACCCAGTCCGGGTCTTCGTAGGCCTCGACCTTGAGCACGTCTTTGGCCCACTGGACCATGTCCATGGGCTTTCCCGCCGAGGTGTACTCCCGCTGGATGTTCAAGACGGCGTGAGGAGAAAGCATCACGTCCAGAACGTCCTGACGGTATTCGCCCATGCCCCCGAGAACGCCCGCAAAGGCCTCCTTGTCGGCAAAGGTGATCTTCTTTGACGAGATGGGCTTGACCATGGAGTACTGGGCCGCCTCCGGGGACATGTTCAACGCCGAGCCGGAACTCTGTTCCTCATCCTGGTTGATGGTCAGGGTCACGGCCACAGCATCCTGACCCTTGACATAGCGGGCGGCCAGGACCCGTGATCTGGGGATCAGCACACCCATCATCTTCTGTCCACCCATGTCGAGGCAGGTGGCCGTCCAGTCTATCAACCAGCCGGAGCCTTCGCCAAGGATCGGCAGAAGTTCCACCGGATTCGCATCAACGACGGACATCCCGCCGCAAGGCGTGCTGGTGTCGACGGTCAATTTCTTGGCCTCGACGGAGGTTATGGTCAAAATTATCAAAAAAACCAACACACATGAAAGATGAGTGCGCCTGAACATGAAAATTCTCCCATTGACAAAACGAGGTTATATGTATTTCCAACGAGCCCTCAACCAACGCCCGAAAAAATGACGTCAGGACACGATGGCGGTGCTCTGAGGGCACCGTTACGTTCCCGTCCTCCAGGGAATCGAGTTCGATTCATTGACGAAATGGAAGTGGGCGTCACCGGATACCCGGCCGTCGGCCGGAGGCGACAGAGGATTGTCGCGGAAGCTCCGAAAAAGTCCGATCAGGCCTTTTGAGGCTTTTTGGCCGTTCGGGCCTTGTCCATGGCCAGGACGACCTTGTTCATCAATTCCGTGGAATCAACGGACTTGACGACATAGTAATCCGCTGCGATGCTCTTGAGGTCCTGCTGGAAGCTATCGTAGGCGGTGCTCAGAATGACCGGAACATCGTTGCCCTGACTGCGGATCGTCTGAAGCAGATCCAGGCCCGAGACGTCGGCGCCCAGCTTGATGTCCAAGATGACCACGTCCGGCTCTTCCCGATCGAGAACGGCCAGAATGTCCTCGGTGCCGTCAGAGGTGGCCACGGAGTAGCCGGCCCCTTCCAGTTCCTCCTGATAGAGCATCCGAATGTGGAGTTCATCGTCGACGACGACAATCTTGCCCTTGTTCATGAAAACCTCCAATCTTCGATGACCCGTCGTACGGGTCAATTTCTAGCGGCCGTACCATGAAAGAAACCACCACCGAAACCGATATGCCTCGAAACGAGGTTGTCGTTCTCCTCGAACCGGAGAACACGGAGCTGCGCTTCCCTAAGCTGAACACCGCGCTTCAGGCCCTGAACAAGACCGGCCGACGCCCAGGCTGGGCACTTGTCATCCGGGGCGATGAACTGCTCACCCCCGACCGGACCATCCACCCCGGAGACAGAATCGTCATCCGGGATGTCATCTCAAGAGGATAACGGGTCCACCATGAAATGCAAGCGATGCCGGAAGACGGCCGCCGTGGCCCTTCCAAGCCACCACGCCGCCTTCTGTCCAGAGTGTTTCCTGGTCTTCTTCGAACGGCAGGTCGCCGCGGCCATCAAAACCTTTCAGATGTGTTCCCGAGACGACCGGATCCTCGTGGCCGTCAGCGGCGGGAAGGACTCCTTGGCCCTGGCCTGGCAGCTCCAGCGCCTGAATCTGAACGTCTCGGCCCTCCACCTCGACCTGGGCATTGCCGATTCTTCGACCGTGGCCAGAGCCCACACCGAATCAATGTGCCGACAATTCGGCATCGACCTCCACGTCGTTGAATTCGCCGATCTCAAAATGGCCATACCCGACGTCAAGGCCAGGATCAAACGGCCGATCTGCTCGGTATGCGGTCGGCTCAAACGTCACGTGTTCAACCGGTACGCCCTGGAGAACGGCTTCGATGTCCTGGCCACAGGCCACAACCTCGACGATGAAACGGCCCGCCTTTTGTCCAACACCCTGCGCTGGGACACCGACTATCTGGCCGGGCAGAGCCCGTCTCTGCCCGGGGACCCGGGCTTCGCCCGCAAAATCAAACCCCTATGTCAGTTGACCGAATACGAGACTGCAGCCCTGTGCTTTCTGGCCGGACTCAACTACGGCCATCAACCCTGTCCCTACAGCCCAGGAGCGACCTTCACCCGGTACAAGATCCTTCTGAACAACCTCGAGGACGACCAGCCAGGGCGCAAACGCTCCTTCTACAGTCAATACTTGCGCCAGGCCAGGCCGGTTTTCGAACGTCTTCGTGAGGACCGTTCGACCCCGGCCATCGCCCCCTGCCAGGGATGCGGCTCCCCGACTACCGCCGGGCTCTGCTCGGTCTGCCGGATCCGGGAGGCCATGGACCTGGAACCACTGACCATCATCCCTTCGAGCAAATCAAAAACGCCATGCCCATGAGAACATTTCTGCAGGCCAAGATCCATCGGGCCGTGATCACCGATGCCAACCTCGACTACGAGGGCAGCATCTCCATCTGTCCCGACCTCATCACCGCGGCCGGACTCTTCCTTTTCGAACGGGTCGATATCTACAACCTAGCCAACGGTGAGCGGTTCTCGACCTATGTCATCCCAGGAAAACAGCGGGAAATCGCGCTGAACGGTGCCGCCGCCCACAAGGGCCGCCTCGGCGATCTGGTCATTATCGCCGCCTACGTGGACCTGGACGAAAAGGAGATCGAATCCCACGCTCCAGTGGCCGTCCACGTCGACAGTGAAAACCGAATCACCTCTGTCGACGTCCACAACATCGCCCCCATCCCGTTGTCCTGAACAGGATCTGCCCGGGCTACACGTTGGCGCCTCCCCTGTCGGTCAGGCCGATGTCGGTAGCCACAGCAGCCATCCCCTTGATGGCGATGTTCAGAAACTCGGTCAGATCGAGGCCGATGCGCTCGCACTCATGAATGTTATCCCGGCAGACGCTGGCGGCAAAGGCCTTGTCCTTCATTTTCTTCTTCAAACCCTTGGGGACCATACCATCCATGCCTGTGGGCCGGACCAGGGCACTGGCCGTGATGAGTCCGGTCACGGTCTCCCCGCAGCGCAGGGCAAAATCGAGGTCCGCGACCGGCCGGTGACCGTTTCTTTCCCCGTTGTGAGCCCGGATGGCCTGAATGGCCTCCTCCGGCAATTGTCCGGCCAGCATCTCGGCCCCGATCAACCCGTGCCGGGCCGGATCGTCGGCGGTCTCCGTGTAGTCGATGTCGTGCAGAAGCCCGGTCAACCCCCAGATATCAACGTCTTGGTCAAGCCGTCCGGCCAGTTCCCGCATGACGGCCTCGGACGCCAAACTGTGCTGAATCAGGTTTCGTTCCTTTACGTGACGGCCGAGCAAATCCAGGGCCTCTTCTCGTGCGATCATGAGTGCCTCCTTGCTTGTTCTTTACCCCCGGAACCCCGAAGGAGAGCTGAAAACTGCCCCAGAGACGGATCCCTGTCCAGAGCCAACCGCCTTCGGATTTCAGATGCCCCCGACCCTTGCCAGCCCGGGGCTTTGCAGGCTATTGAGCCGAACGATGTCTCCGCGCACCAGACCCTTGCTGGCCGATGTCCATATCGTTCTGTCCCGGCCAAGATACTCGGCCAATGTCGGTTCCGTGGCCAGAGCCTGCCTAAACATGGGATGCCCCAATCTCATCCTGGTGGATCCCGAAAACTGGAGAATCGAAGAGGCCCTGCCCCTGGCCACCCACCACGCGAGGCACATCCTCGAAGAGGCCAGAATCGTTCCGGATTTGGGCACGGCGCTGACCGGCTTCCATCATGTCTATGGAACCACCGCCCGCACCGGCGGATGGCGGCGCAATCTGCGTTTTCCCGACCAGGCCGCTCCGCTCATGGCCGAACAATTAGCTCACGGCGATCAGGTGGCCTTGGTTTTCGGACCGGAAAACACAGGACTGGCCAACGAAGAAATCGAACTGTGCGGACAGCTTTTGATCATCCCAACGGCCCCGGACATGACCTCCCTGAACTTGGCCCAGGCCGTGCTCATCGTTCTTTATGAATGTCTGAAAGCGGTCAGCAGGGACGATCTTCATCCCGTGGCCGGGGCCAAGGACCGACTGATCACCCAGGAGGAACGGGAACGCTGTCTGCAAAAAATCATGGACGCTCTGCTGGCCATCGACTACCTGAAACCCGACAGCGCCGAGTACCACATGCTTCCGTTTCGGCGGTTCATGGGACGATCCAGGATTCATCTCTACGAGTACAACATGCTTATGGGCCTATGCCGTCAGGTCATGTGGATGGCCGGTCAGACTATGGCCCGACACAAATGCCCTGAAAACTCCACACCAACCTTCGACCACCCTCCCTGTAACCGGGGAGACTCCACAAGGACAACGGAATGAACGAGGAAAGGACCATGCCCATGGACGACGACTCGAACCAGGACTTCGCCCAGATGCTCGAGTCCTACGGCCAGCCTTTGGACACCAATCTCCAAGTCGGCGACAAGCTCTCGGCCACGGTCATCTCCGTGGGCGGCAAAAGCCTGTTTCTGGACACGGGCACGGCCAAGGACGGTGTGGCCGACCGGGAGGAATTTCTCGACAAGGAGGGGCAGCTGACCGTTCGGGAAGGCGATCGCATCGATCTGTACGTAGTCGAGATCAAACCTGACGCCGTGGTTCTGTCAAAGGCCGTCTCCGGGGTCGGTGGCTTGCACATGCTTCGGGAGGCCTTTGAAAGCGCCCTGCCTGTCGAAGGTCACGTCACCGGCACCTGCAAGGGCGGGTTCAACGTCATGGTCCTCAAGCGCCGGGCCTTTTGCCCGGTCAGCCAGATCGACTCCAGATACGTCGAAAATCCGGACGACTATGTTGGACGGACCCTGCCCTTCCGGATCATCAAGTTCGAGGAGAAAGGCCGCAACCTGGTCCTTTCCCGACGGGTCATCATCGAAGAGGATCAGCGCCAGACCGTGGAGACCTTTCTGGCCGACCACGGCGAAGGCGATGCCGTCATTGGCGTGGTCACCAGGGCCATGCCCTACGGGGTCTTTGTGGAACTGGCCCCAGGCCTGGAAGGCATGGTCCACGTCTCGGAACTCGGGTGGTCCAGGGTAGAGGACCCCTCCCAGGCTGTCTCCATCGGCCAGGACCTTGAGGTCACCATCCTGTCCGTCGGCCGGGATCAGAAGACTGGACAGCCCAGGATCTCTCTGTCGGCCAAGCAGGCCCAGCCCGACCCCTGGGAAACCGTGTCCGAACAAATCGAGATCGGCCAAAAAATGACCGGCACCGTCGTTCGGGCCATGAATTTCGGAGTATTCGTCGAGCTTCTGCCCGGCATTGAGGGACTGGTCCACATCAGCGAGATGAGCTACCTCAAACGGGTCACCGACCCGTCCCGGGAAGTCAGGATCGGAGAGCGGGTTTCAGTCCTGATCAAGGGCATTGATCTTGAGACCCGCCGCATCTCCCTGAGCATGAAGGACGCTGAGGGTGATCCGTGGCTCGATGTCGAGGAACGGTTTCAAGTCGGCCAGACCCTGACCGGAACCGTGGAGAAACAGGAAAAATTCGGGATCTTCATCAACCTGGAACCCGGAGTGACCGGTCTTCTGCCCGGCTCGCGCATTGGCCGAGCCTCCAACGCCAAGGAGCTCGAGGCCCTCTCCCCTGGCGACTCCGTTGCCGTCCAGATCGCCGAAATCAATGTCCCCGGGCGCAAGATCAGCTTGACTCCTGCCGGACAGGACCAGCCCGAGGACAAGAGCTGGCAGCAGTTCGCCAAAAAATCTCCAAAACAGGAGATCGGGCTGCTGGGGCACAAACTCAAACAGGCCATGGCTGGCAAGAAGACCACATGATTGTCTCCCGCGTCGTGACCACCGCCGCCCTGGCCCTGGTTCTTATTGCCGTGTCGGCCTGTACCCAGGAGTCCCAGAACAGAATCAGTCGTGGAATCCAGAACTGGACCGGCACGGACGGGGTTCTGGACATCTATGCCGGAGAAAAGCTCGCCATGCGGTTTATCAAGATCGATAAGCTCTCAACGGCTTACGGGACCTCGGACCGCCAGGCTCGAAGCTACCGTTATGGCTACGGCGTCCACGATCGGAACATGAACCTCGTCGCCGACCCAGGTGAGAAAAAAGTCTACTTCGAGATCAGCGACTACGCAACGCCCTATGTTTTTTACGAAAATCCCGGAACCGGGTCGTGAATCTTCGACGCAAAGCAAGGTAAACACAATGCACAAGGAAAGTCTGGACGGCTTTCTGGACGAACTCCAGAGCCGGATCGAGGACGACACCGCACGTCTCTACGGGCCCCGGGCCTGCGCCATCTGGAAGAACCCGCCCCATTTCGGGGCCATGGACAGCCCGTCGTCATCGGCCGAACTGACCGGTTCCTGCGGCGACTCCATGCGCATCGACCTGCGAATCAAAGACGATCATGTGGTCGAGGCCCGTTACTTCACCACCGGATGCGGCCCGAGCATCATCTCCGGCTCGCGGGCCTGTACCCTGGCCCAGGGCAAAAGTCTGGAACAGGCTGCGGCCATGGAGGATCAGGACATTCTGGACGTCTTCGACTCCATCCCAGAGGACAAGAAGCATTGCGCCCATCTGGCCGCCCAGACCGTACGCGAGGCCATCCGCCGCTATTGGCGAAACAGACCATGACTCCTATTTCTGCCTCTTTTTCCCGCCTCCGTCCTTAATCTTGGCCGCCTCCTCCTCACGCAGGGCCCGACGCAAAACCTTGCCGACCATGGTCTTGGGAAGCTCTGTCCTGAACTCGACTTTCTTCGGAATCTTGTAGTTGGCTAGCTTTTCCCGGCAGAAGGTCAAGATCTCGGCGGTGGTGATGGTCTCCCCGTCCTTGGGAACCACATAGGCCTTGATGATTTCCCCCCTGGTCTCGTTCGGAATTCCGACTGCAACGGCTTCCTTGACCTTGGGATGCTCATGCAGAACCTCGTCGATCTCCCTCGGATAGACGTTGTATCCGCCGCTGATGATCAGATCCTTCTTCCGGTCGACAATGTAGAAATAGCCTTCCTCGTCCATGTAAGCGATGTCACCAGTGTAGAGCCAGCTGTTGCGCAGGGCCGTGGCAGTCTCGTCGGGACGGTTCCAATAGCCCTTCATGACCTGGGGTCCGCGAAGGACTAGTTCCCCGATCTTGCCCGGAGGCAGGGGTACTGTGCCCACCTCCATGTCCACGATGCAGGCGTCCGTGTCGGGGAAAGGCAGGCCGATCGAGCCCACCTTTTTCTTACCCCTCAGGGGATTCAAATGGGTGATTGGCGAGGCCTCGGTCAATCCGTAACCCTCGATGATGCTCGCCCCGGTCATTTTTTCAAAACGGTCCATAAGCTCCACGGGCATGGGGGCCGAGCCGGAAATGCAGTATTTAATGGTCGACAGGTCGTATTTTTCGATGTTCTTCTGATAGAGCAGGGCCGAAAACACCGACGGAGCGCAGGGGAAAATGGTCGGCTTGATCTTGTGGACGGCCTTGAGGACGTCGGCCGGAACGAAGCGGGGAAACGGGGCCAGAGTGGCCCCAATGGACGTGGCGAAATTCAGGCAGACCGTCAGGCCGTAGATATGGAAATAGGGCAGAATCCCCATGACCGTATGGCTCGCGCCGTTCAGGTCGTGGAGCATTGCCTGGCATTGCTGAACGTTGGCCCCCAGGTTGGCGTGGGTGATCATGACCCCTTTGGAGACCCCCGTCGTGCCTCCGGTGTACTGGAGCATGGCCAGATCATCCGTCGGATTCAGATTCATGGGCTCAAAAGATTTCTTCGAAGCCAAAAGATCCTTCCATGGCCTGATGACATCCCCGTCGAAGGGAATGTCTGGTGCGCTCTTTTCTCTGGCGACCTTCAGCTTGTAGAGCAAATTCAAGGGAAAGCGCAGCCCGTCGGATATGCGGGTGAAAAAGATCTTCTCCAGCCCGAGCCGGGACAGGAGCGGCTGGAGCTTCGGCCACAAGAGGTCCAGGGTAATCAGGACCTTGGCACCAGAATCGTTGAAATGGTGGAGGAGCTCCTTTTCCATATACAGGGGGTTAGTCATGACCGCCACGGCCCCGGCCTTGAGCACTCCCCAATAGGCGATGATGGTCTGGGGAAGATTGGGCAGCATGATGGCCACGCAATCCCCCTTACGGACCCCGTACTCCCGGAGGCTGACGGCTACAGTTTCCGAGGCCTGTTTGAGCTTGGCGTAGTTCATTCGCCAATTGTTGAAGACGATGGCCGTGCGGCGAGGATACTTCTCGGCCGCCCGGTCGAGGTATTCATAGACCGGAATCTTTTCATATTCCAGACTGTCCTTTACCTCACGGTCGTAGCTCGCAAGCCAGACTCTGTTCAGCCCGTCCTCGATCATGACTGCCCTCCCCGACGAATCAGTGATCCTTGTTGTCCCGCGTCCTGTCCGTCAGGGTCGAACAAGCACGACGAGAATTTCCATGTGCCATGTCTGGGGAAACATGTCGTACAATTCCAGCTCCTCCACCCGCCATCCGGCCTCGAACATGGGCATGAGATCCCGGCAGGTGTTGACGATGTCGCATGA
>RZZR01000036.1 GCA_009929795.1 Deltaproteobacteria bacterium
AACCGGCCTATCGTAACGCATGTTGAAGCCAAAGCCTCCAAGAGGAATTGCGGCTGAGTGTAGTTACAAGCCTCGTCCTTCAGGGCGAGGTCGTTGACTATGAAAGGATATATCCCCATGCCAAATCTTGGAAAAAATTGACGCACGGTCTTTGGATGAGGCCTCAAAATGAAAGGAACTGCCATGCTTTTGACCATAGAAATTCCTCGCCATCTTCCCGATGTCGTCCAATGTACGCCGGAAGAGTTTTCCAGACAGGCTAAAATGGCCATGGCCGTAAAGCTTTATGAAATGGGCAAGATATCTTCGGGCATCGCGGCCCGGATGCTGGGCATGGAACGGGTCCATTTCCTGCTTCAGCTTGGCGAGTATGGGGTGCCCATGATCGACCTGAGTCGGGAAGATCTAGAATCGGACCTGCGCAATGCCTGACGCCCACAGAGAGCTGGTCATCAATACGACGCCGCTCATTGCCTTGGCTGTGGCAACCGGCGGGTTGGATGTCCTGCGTATCTGCTATGACCGTGTCCTTGTGCCCAATGAGGTCGAGCAGGAAATCCTGGCATCTGGTCCGCATGCGCCAGGCGTGGCGGACTTCACGGCAAGCCCTTGGCTCGAACGATCGAGGATGCCGCAAGAGATTTCCTCCTATTTGCGAAACTCCCTTGATCGCGGCGAAGCAGCGGTCATCCAGGCCGCTTTGCACCATGAACTCGCGCTGGTCTGCATCGACGAAAAAATGGGACGACGGGCCGCTCGCTTGCACGGCTTGGTCGTGACCGGTTCCGCCGGTATTCTGGTGAAGGCCAAACGGCTGGGATTTCCTTTGGATATACCGGCATCGATCGCCCGCCTGAAACGCCACGGGATTTGGCTCGGCAAGGACGTTGAACAATTCCTCCTCAGGGAGGGATATTAGCCGTCCACTGCGGCCTTGCACGATTTTGGATCATTCCTCGGACAAAATTGGATGCAGCAGGCTTCACGCATCAGGGCTGCTTTTCAGAAATCAGGTGGCAAAAATCTTCAATGTCGATGTTCGATAATGCCCGGCGATTTTTTTGATGGCCTTTATCCAACATATTTCCTCCGGCAAATGCATTTTTTGTAAATTTGTCGGCGAAAATTCGCAAAAGCCTGTCGAATACCAGTTCCTGATTCCGGAAAACACTATTTCACGTCGGCCAGTAAGTCCCGGTCAGGCTGGGACATAGCCCCGGGCCAAGTCCAGAAACCGATCGGTCTCATCCCGGACCCAGGCCTCGCTTCGGCCCAGTTCGGTTGCCAGCATGGCGGCCACCTCGGAGGCGATGTCCATGGCCGCCCGGGCGTCCAGGAGCAGGGCCCTGGTCCGGCGGGACAGAACGTCCTCTACGGTGCGGGCCATCTCGTGGCGGGCGGCCCAGACAACTTCGGCCCGGATGTAGGGAAGCCTGTCGTGGAGCCTTTCGCCCAGGACCGGGTTGTCCCGGGCCAGGGCCATGATCTTTGGGGCGTCGGTACCGTGGACGTGGAGGTGGTCCGAGCGGTCGACATGCTTCAGCCAGCCGTGAATGCGAAGTTCCTTGGTCCGGCAGGGCCGGTCGTCGAGTCCGGCCACCAGGGCGGCGCTGCGGACGGTCTCCTGGGCCATGCGCCGGTACGTGGTCCACTTGCCCCCGGTGATGGTCACCAGGCCGGATCGGGAGACCATGAGCAGGTGGTCGCGGCTGACCGAGGCCGTGTTGCGCTCTCCGGCCGGGTCCACCAGGGGCCGCAGGCCGGCGAAGACGCTCAAAACATCGGTCCGGGTCGGCTTGCGGGCCAGGTAGAGGGAGGCGCAGTCCAGGATGGAGTCCACTTCCTCCTCCAGTGCCCTGGGTTCCAGTTCAACCTTGGGCATGGGGGTGTCCGTGGTTCCGACGACCACCCGGTCGTGCCAGGGCACGGCAAAGAGGACCCGTCCGTCCTCGACCCTGGGGATCATGATGGCCGTGTCCCCGGGCAGGAAGGACTTGCCCAGGATGAGGTGGACCCCCTGGCTCGGCCGGATGATTTTTGGCTTTCCCGGTTCGTCCATGTCCAGGATCTCGTCGGTGAAGACCCCGGTGGCGTTGACCACGGCCCGGGCGTGGATGCCGTATTCCCGGCCGGTCTCCAGATCCCGGGCGACGACCCCGTCGACCATGTCTGCGGACTTGCGCAGTCCGGTCACCTTGACGTAGTTGAGCACCGTTGCCCCGTGGTCCACCGCAGTCTGGGCCAGGTTCACGGCCAGGCGGGAGTCGTCGAACTGGCCGTCGTGGTAGACCACTCCCCCGCGCAGCCCATCGGCCCGCAGGGTGGGGATCCGTCCCAGGGTTTCCTCCCGGGAGATGTTCCGGGAAGGACCCAGGCCGAGCTTGCCGGCCAGCATGTCGTAGACCTTGAGGCCGACGCCGTAGAATGGCCCGTCCCACCAGTCGTAGACCGGGACGACAAAGGCCTGGTTGCCGACCAGGTGCGGGGCGTTCTGAAGCAGCAGGCCTCGCTCGTGCAAGGCCTCAAGGACCAGGGAGACGTTGCCCTGGCGGAGGTAGCGGACCCCGCCGTGGACCAGCTTGGTGCTTCGGCTGGAGGTGCCCTTGGAAAAGTCGTTCTGCTCCAGAAGCAGGGTCGAGTATCCCCGGGAGGCCGAGTCCACGGCCACACCCAGGCCGGTGGCCC
Source organism: Deltaproteobacteria bacterium (assembly GCA_009929795.1). Lineage (NCBI taxonomy): Bacteria > Pseudomonadati > Myxococcota > Myxococcia > Deltaproteobacteria bacterium. The sequence continues at coordinate 2,686 of RZZR01000036.1, forward strand.
CGCCGCCGATGACGACAAGATCCCAATATCCCTGTTCCCGCTTGAGTGTTTCGATCATGATTTCTCGGTTCACGGCTCTCCTTCCTGACGATGTTCGGGAATCGAATCCGCCCCAGGTCAATCACGGCCGAGTCCGGCGGTCAAGGCGTTTTTTTCCGTTCGAAGAGCCAACGGAGGGCGGGCCGTGCGCATAAGCGGGTACGGTGGGGCTTTTGGGAGGGGGCTCGGTGGGGATCGCCGGGAGGGATTCCGCAGACGGCATGTCCTGGGCCAGGTGGTGGGAGGCCGGGTGCTCCGCGTCCAGTCCCCGGGCATGGTCTGGATCGAGATCGACGGCCAGCCCCTGCTCTCGGCCCTGGAGGGAGAGCCGGTGGTCGGACAGATCATGTTCTTCGAGATCGTCAGCCTCGCGCCCCGCATCGTCCTTCGGCTGGTGGACGGAGGCCGTGGCGGAGTGCTTGGCGATCCGGCCCTGTGCCGGGAGTTCGTCTTTGGGCTTCAGGACCGGCTTCGGGAGCGACTTGGGGGCCGGATGGTCCCGGGCAACGGCGATTGGGAAACCAGACGGCTCAATTTTGTCCGGGTTCTGAGTGAGGATAATGAGGCCCTGGGGGCCTGGCTGGAACTGGCCGAACTGGAAGAGCACGCGGGCCGGATCCTGCTCGGCCGGGGCTGGCTGTTCCGGTTCGCCCCCTGGCTCTCGGGACTGGTGGAGCGGGCCGAGGTTCTTTTCCAGCCGGGCGGGCCGGAAGTCGGACTTCCGAGGTGGACCCTGGCCGGCATGGTTGAAGCGGGCTGGATCAGGTCCACGAACGAGCGGGAGGGGCAGGCCCGGTTTTTTCCGGCAAATGGTCCGCTTCTGCCGGAGCTGATTATGGCCGGGCGCGGCCTGAACACTGTGGTCTGACCCGATGCGCACGACAGATATTTCCCCCGCGGCCGAGCTGCTGCCCTTTGGGCCCCATCTTCCCTGGCTGGCTCCTTTGGCCGGGTATTCGGATCTGCCGTTTCGTCTGCTCTGCCGGGAACTGGGGTGCGCGGCGGCCTGCACGGAGATGGTCAGCGCCAAGGGATTGGTGTATGGAAGTTCGGGGACCTCGTCCTTGACAGCGACATGCCCGGAGGACCGGCCCCTGGTGGTCCAGCTGTTCGGGTCTGAGCCGGAGTTTCTGGCCCGGGCCACAGGGATTTTAAGGGATCAGGGGCACACCTTTTTTGACCTCAATGCCGGGTGCCCGGTGCGCAAGGTGGTCTCATCCGGGAGCGGAGCGGCCCTGATGGCCGATCCGGCCAAGACCGTGGCCCTGGTCCGGGCCATGGTCGCCGAGGCCGGTCCAGGCCGGGTGGGGGTCAAGATCAGGCTCGGGTGGGAGATGAAACGACCGACCTATGTGGAGCTCGGGCCGGCCCTGGAAGAGGCCGGGGCAGCCTGGATCACGCTGCATCCCCGCTACGGCCGCCAAGGGTTTTCCGGCCGGGCCGACTGGGTCTGCGTGGCCCGGCTGGTCGATGTGGTCTCCATTCCGGTCCTGGCCAGCGGGGATCTGTTTACGGCCAAAGACGCCCTGGCCTGCCTGGACCAAAGCCGGGCGACTGGGGTCATGTTCGCCCGGGGGGCCTTGACCGACCCGGCCATTTTCAGGCGGTTCGCCACAGTCATGGAGTGTGGGTCCGAAGACGCCGACATTCCGGGCCCGGCCTGGATGGTCTCCCGGCTGGCTGAACTCAGCCGCCGATTCGGGGGCGAGGAACGGGCCCTTTTGCGGATGCGGACCCTGGCCCCAAGGATGGTCAAGGGCCTGCCCGGGGCCAAGCTCTTTCGCCGGGACTTGACTTCCTGCGACTCCTGGGAAAGCGTGCAGAATATCCTGGAACGAATTGAAGCGGCCAGAGCGGAGGAGATTTCAAGCTATGCCCCATGACACAGCCCGAACGGTGATCCTGGCCAAGACGGCCGGGTTCTGCATGGGCGTGGGCCTGGCCCTGCGCAAGCTGGACAAGGCCGTGGCCGAGTCGACAGGAAGGATATTCACCCACGGGCCCATCATCCACAACCCCCAGGTCCTGGCCCGGTACGAATCCCTCGGGGTTCGCCAGTTGGCCTCGGACATCCAGGCCGGAGCGGGAGACACGGTGGTGGTCCGGGCCCACGGCATCCCCCTGGCCGAGCAGAAGGCCCTGGAGGCCCTGGGGGTTCGGGTGGTGGACGCCACCTGCCCCAAGGTCAAGAAGGCCCAGGTGCTCATTGCCGAGCAGGCCGCCCAGGGCCGGACGCTGCTCCTCTTCGGGGAGCCCGAGCATCCCGAGGTCAAGGGGCTGGTCAGCTATGCGCGCGGGCAGTCAATGATCTTCGACTCCGTGGACGGCCTGCGTGAGGCCCTGGCCGGACGGATTTCCGGGCAATGCTTTTTTCTGGCGGCCCAGACCACCCAGGCCAGGGACATGTTCGGCAGGGTTCGCGAAGTGGTCCTGGACCTGTGCGGGGAGGAGACTCCGATCCTGGACACCATCTGCGACGCGACCAAGGAGCGCCAGGAGGAGGTGGTCGAGATCGCCGCCCAGGTGGAGGCCATGGTCGTGGTCGGAGGAAAAAACAGCGGCAACACGCGTCGTCTGGCGGCCGTGGCCCGGGAAAGCGGCGTGTTCTGCGTCCATGTGGAGACCGCCGGGGAACTGGCCGGGGCCTTGAATCCGGAGTACCGCGTCGTGGGGCTGGCAGCCGGAGCCTCGACTCCGGGAGACATCATCGAGGAAGTACGCCAGGCGCTTCTGGCATCGTGAGGGGCTTCATGCAGCAGACCAATATCCTTCTGGAGACCGGGACCAACGAACTGGAGATCGTCGAGTTCTATCTGGACGAGAAGATGCCGGGTGATGAGACCCCCTATCGAGGCTATTACGGGGTGAACGTGGCCAAGGTTTTGGAGATCATCAACAAGCCCAAGCGGGTGACCGAAATGCCCGAGAGGTCCCACCCCTCGGTTCTGGGGGCCTTTAACCAACGCTCGGCCATCATCCCCCTGGTCGATCTGAGCCTCTGGCTGGGCAAGACCATGCACCCCGGCCCGGCCCCCAAGGTCATCGTCACCGAATTCAACCGGGTGGTGAACGCCTTTCTGGTTTCCGGGGTGACCAGAATTCACAGGATGAGCTGGGAATCGGTGGAGCCTCCGGGGCAATACGTCTCGGCCTTTAGCGCCAACTGCATCACCGGGGTGGTCAAGCTGGAGAACCGGATCCTGTTCCTGCTCGACCTGGAAAAGGTCGTGGCCGAACTCAACCCCCAGCTGGCCCTCAGGCTGGACGATACCTTGGAATGGGGAGGGGGCGATCGCTACACGGCCCTGATCGTCGACGATTCCCAGACGGTTAGAAACATGCTCAAGGACGTCCTTGAAAAGGCCAACTTTCTGGTCCGGACCGCCTCCGACGGAGACGACGCCTGGAAGACCTTGGCGAGCCTGAACGAGCAGGCCCAGAAACAGGGGGTCAGGCTGGACGATCTCGTCCAGATCGTCATCTCGGACATTGAGATGCCCTCGGTGGACGGATTCAGTCTGACCAGAAAAATCAAATCCAGTCCCGAGTTCTCGTTCCTGCCGGTCATCCTCTTCTCCTCCCTGATCACGGACAAGCTTCGACACAAGGGTCTGTCCGTGGGGGCTGACGATCAGATATCCAAGCCTGAGGTTAGTAATCTAGCCATAAAGGCCAAGAAACTGATCGAGGAGCGCCGGGCTGGGGCGCGATGAAGAGGGGGAGACCTGGATGGTCCAAGGAGGTCAGGGTCCTGTCCGGAGGCTGGGACGGTCATGAACTCGTTGATTCCGGGGGGCGTCGAAAGCTGGAGCGGTTCGGCGAGATCCTTGTGGTCCGGAGCGAACCCAAGGCCTGGTGGAATCCGGCTCTGCCCGCAGAGGTCTGGGACCGGGCCGTGGCCGAGCACGACGATAGCGCCTGGCGACTTAAGCCGGGACTGGCCCGGGAATGGGTCCTCGGCTTTCGGTCTCTGCGTCTGGAGGCTCGGTTCACGGAGACGTCCAAGCACGTGGGCGTTTTTCCAGAGCAGTACGGACATTGGACGTGGATCGAGGAGCGGGCCCGCTCCGTTGGGGGATCCCGGGATCTGACGCTTCTCAACCTCTTCGGGTACACCGGGGCGGCCTCTCTGGCGGCGGCTCGGTGCGGGTTTTTGGTCACCCATGTGGACGCCTCCAGGCCCGCCCTGGCCTGGGCCAGGCGAAATCAGGAATTGTCGGGGCTCGTGGAGACACCCATTCGCTGGATTCTGGACGACGCCCTGAAGTTCGCGGCCAGAGAGGTCCGGCGGGGGAGGAAATACGACGCCATCCTTCTCGATCCGCCTTCTTTCGGCCGGGGGCCAAAGAACGAGACCTGGAAGGCGGAGCGGCATCTGACGGAACTTCTGGCGGTCTGTCGCTCGCTGCTCAGTCGGAGACCGGTGCTCTTTCTCCTGACCATGTATAACATCGAGGCCTCGTCCCTCATGCTCGGAAACCTCCTGTGCGACGGACTGGACGGGTTCGGGGGGACCGTGGAGACCGGGGAGCTGGTCCTGCCCCATGCGGGTTCGGACCGGGTTTTGCCCCTGTCCATCTTCGGACGGTGGTCGATTTGAGGGCCAGGGTTCGAAAACGGCGCCAAACACGCGTCGCGAGACCCGCGCCTCTTACCGATGACTTAGCGCCTTTCATCGGTTTTTCCGTGGCGGTTCGCGGGACGCTCTGAAAGAATCAACACCGCGAATTCGACAATGTCCGCCCGAGGACGGGCACAATGACGAGGAGGAACATATGGTTGGAATCTACGTGGGGGCGACGTCCGGCTATTCCGGCAAGAATATGGTGGCCATGGGGTTGGGCCTCAAGCTGCAGAAGGACGGCTTCAACGTCGGCTACATGAAGCCGGTGGGGGCCATGCCCATGGAGAAGAACGGGGTCCTGGGAGACGAGGACGCCTTTTTTGTCCAGGAAGTCCTCGGGCTGAACGAGGATCCGGCCAAAGTCACTCCGGTGGTCGTGGACCAGGACTTCAAGGTCCAGGCCTTTTCCGGCAAGTGCGAGAACCTCGTTCCAAAGATCAAGGCCGCCTACGACGAGTTGAGCAAGGGCAAGGACGTCATGATCGTGGCCGGGTCGGGCAGCATGTTCTCAGGCCGCTACTGCCATGTGGACGGGGTGACCCTAGTCAAGGACCTCAACCTCAAGTGCATGATCATCGACCGCTACCAGAAGGAGCTCAAGTACGACTATCTGACGGTCATCAAGGACCTTCTGGGCGATCAGTTCATCGGGGCCGTGCTGAACGACATCCCGACGAGCTTCAATGACGAGCTGAACACCATGCTCATTCCGTTTCTGGAGAGCAAGGGTATCCACATCCTCGGGGTGTTCCCCAGCGATCCGCTCATGGGAGCCATCAAAATAGCTTCCTTGGCCGAGCGCCTGGGCGGCAAGATCATCACCGCCCATGACAAGGCCGACCGGGTGGTGGAGAATTTCCTCATCGGGACCATGCAGGTCGAAAATTTCATGACCCACTTCCGCAAGACCAAGAATTCGGCCATCATCGTCGGCGGCGACCGGTCCGACGTCCAGCTCGTGGCCTTGGAAGGCAGCACTCAATGTCTGATACTGACCGGCAATCTCTATCCCAACGACATCATCATGACCCGGGCCGAGGTTCTGAACGTGCCCATCGTCGTGGTCCGCGATGACACATACACCGTGGCCCAGAAGATGGAGAGCATCCTTTCTCGGCACAAGCTTCGGGACATGATCAAGATCCAGCACGGGGCCCAGCTGGTCAGCTCGACCCTCGATTTCGAGACCATCAAGAAGTCCCTGGGCCTCAAATAGACCCGGAACCGACTCGACTCCGCAGCGACGCGGTTCAGCAAAAGGCGCCCCATGGCGCCTTTTGCCATTTTCGGGCCCCGGGACTATGAGGGGCGAATGCGCATCGACTACCACAGGGATCTCAATCCCAGACAACTGGAGGCCGTGACCGCCGTCGAGGGGCCGGTCATGGTCATTGCCGGGGCCGGCAGCGGCAAGACCCGGACCATCGTCTATCGGTTGGCCCGTCTGATCGAGTCGGGAGTGGATCCCACGTCCATCCTCCTTTTGACCTTCACCCGCAAGGCGGCGGGCGAGATGCTGGCCAGGGCCGGGCAATTGCTGGACATGGGGCTCGGCGGGGTCTTGGGCGGCACCTTCCACGGCTTCGCCTATTCGGTGCTTCGCCAGCACACGGCCGAGGCCGGTTTTCCCGACGGCTTCACCATCCTTGACCGGAGCGATTCTGAAGACCTGGTGGCCCAGGCCCGGCAGGAACTCGGGGTGGCCAAGGGGGAAAAGACCTTCCCCAAGAAGGGCACGGTCATGCAGCTCGTCAGCAAGGCCCGGAACAAGGAGGTCGAGCTGGAGCGGCTCATCCTGGCCGAGGCCTTTCATCTCCGGGAGTACACCGAGGATCTCGAGCGGATAGCCGAACGCTACGATCGGCTGAAGACCAAGTACGGGGCCATGGACTACGATGACCTCCTGGTCCGGCTGGACGTCCTGCTCAGGGACGCCGAGCGGGTCAGAAACCACATGGCCGGACGATTCAGCCATGTCATGGTCGACGAGTACCAGGACACGAATCTCATTCAGGCCAGGCTGATACGACGCCTCGGCGGAGAGAACGGCAACGTCATGGCCGTGGGGGACGACGCGCAGTCCATCTACGCCTTCAGAGGGGCCAATGTCCGGAACATCTACGATTTTCAGGAGCATTTTCCCGGGGCCAGGATTATCAAGCTTGAGCAGAACTACCGGTCCACCCAGCCCATCCTGGAATTGACCAACGCCATCTTGGCCCAGGCCAGGGAGGGCATTCCCAAACGCCTGTTCACCGATCGTCCGGGCTCGGAATGCCCGGAAATCGTCCGGACCGTCAGCGATCTGACCCAGGCCGGCATGGTCAAGGCCCGAATCGATGAATTGTCCGTTCGCTACCCGCTTCACGAGATCGCGGTCCTGTTTCGGGCCGGGTACCAGTCATTCCCCCTGGAGATGGCTCTGAACAAGAGTGGAGTCCGGTATCAGAAATACGGGGGGGCCAGATTCACGGATTCGGCTCACATCAAGGACATCCTCGCCTTCATGCGCCTGGTTCTGAATCCCATGGACCTGCCGGCCCTGAAACGGGCCATGGCCGGAGTCCAGGGGGTCGGGCCCAAGACCTGCGAGCGGATCTGCGAGGCCTGTTCGGCCTCGGACACGGTCTGGCTGGCCGGGCAGCGGGCCAGGAATGCCGGACTGGACGCGGTCCTTGGCATGCTGGAGGGGCTGCGTTCGACAGACCATACCCCGGCCCAGATTCTGGACGCGGTCATGGAATATTACGGCCCGATCATGGAGGTGAGGTTCGTGGACGACTATCCCCGGCGCAAGGCCGGGGTGGATCAACTGGCCCAGATCGTAGCCGGATACATGGAACTGGATGCCTTTCTGGCCGACATCTCCCTGGAGGCCCCGGAGAGTCTGGGGCGGTCGGAACACGCCGAGGACCATGTGGTTCTGTCCACGGTCCATTCGGCCAAGGGTCTAGAATGGTCCGCGGTCATCGTCATCGACCTCGTGGAGGAGCGATTTCCGTCCCGGCACGCCATGAATGGCGGGGAGGAGTTCGAGGAGGAGCGTAGGCTTCTCTATGTGGCCTGCACCCGGGCCCGGGAGTCCCTGACCCTGTTCATGCCCGAGACCCTTTTCAACCGCTACACCGGATCGAGCCTGCCGGCGGCGCCTTCGCCGTTCATCGACACCCTGCCTCCCGGCCTGGCCGTGGAGTGCCGGGAGAGCCGGACGGGCGGCCTGCTCAGGGAGGCGGTCAGGCCGGATTCTGTCCGGGATTCGATTCCGGCCCCGGGGCCGTCCGCAACCCCGACCAAGGCTCCCATCCCCGGGACCGGGTTCTGCACGCACAAGATCTTCGGACGGGGAAAGATCGTGGCGGTCGTCCCCCCCAACAAGTTTAAGGTCAATTTCATCGGGTTCGGCCTGAAGACCATTCTGGCCGACTATCTGGAGGTCGAATGAGCGAGGAAAGGCCTGTCGCCAAGCCGGTTAACGAGAGTCGGGTAGAGATGTCCTACCGGATGCTGCCCCATGACGCCAACCCGGCCGGCAACGTCCACGGCGGGGTGGTCATGAAGCTTCTAGATTCCACGGCGGCGGTGGTGGCCATGCGCCACGCACGGCAGAACGTGGTCACCGTGTCCGTGGACCGGCTGACCTTTCTCAAGCCGGTGTTCGTGGGGGAACTTCTGACCATGTCGGCCAGTCTGAACATGGTCGGAAGGACGTCCATGGAGGTCGGGGTCCGGGTCACGGCCGAGAACTTGGTCACCGGGGTGGTCCGGCACACGAACTCGGCCTATCTGAGCTTCGTGGCCATGGGGCCGGACGGAAAGCCCACGGAGGTGCCGGAGCTGATTCTGGAGACCGACGAGGATCGAAGACGGAACCGTGAGGCCAGGCTGCGACGTGAACTCCGGCTCAAGGAGCGGGAGATGGAAGAGGCCTCCCAGAGACAGGCAAGGGCCGGAGTAACTCAGTCTTCTTTGTGACAGTGTGTCTGGCCTGAATCATTTTTTGAAGAGACCTCACTCGTTCTTTCGAACGAGGAAAGGTCTTTTTTGTCAGGGTATCGGATTTCCAGGAGATATTCCCCATAGGCCCGGAAGATGTCTTCGGCCTTGGGTCCGGCCAGGGGATGGACATAATCGGGCAGGCTGAAGGCCGTGATGGGCGTGTCGGTCAGGCTGCGGGCCTGAGCCAACTGGGAGGCGATTCTGGCCATGGGGGCCGGGATGAAGCCGCGGCCGTCCGGAGTCGGGGCAAAGGTTTCGACCACCACGCTGACCCTCGTGCCGACCTCGGCCAGGGCTGGGACCAGGGCCTGGAGGTAGGCGGCCGATTCGGTTTGGAGGAGCCGTTCGGTACCCAGGCCGTCCTGATAAAGAACGAGTCCGATCCCTCCGGCGCAGGCCAAGCGGGCCATGAACCGGGCAAAGCCCCGGGGATCGTCCTTTCCCGTGGCAAAGCAGGAGATGGCCAGACTCGAACCGGGCCGGATTATTTCCAGACCGTCGAACAGGCGGGCCAGATGCTCTTCCAGTCGGCAGCGGCGATCGGCGTCGAGCCAGGTCTGGTCGTCGATCTCCTGGGGGATGTAAAATCCGGCAAAGACGTCATCCTGGCCATAGATTTCCGTCAGGGTCCGGGCCAGGGCCAATTGATCCTGCAGGAGGCGGTTCAGGAAGACCTCCACCAAGGTGGGCTCGTTCTTGATCTCGGCCCACCAGGCCGGATCCTCGGTCAACCCGAAGCGCACTCGCAGATCGTGGCGCTTGGCGGCCTGGACCACGGCCTCCACGGCCAGGGCCGGGTCTATTCGGTCGTGGGGGACCTCCTTCCTTCGCTCCGGGGTCAGGCGCCAGAAAAAGGCCGGTTCGGTCCGCAAACTCCATTGCAGAATCAGTTCCCTGACACCCAGGGCGGCCAGGTCGGCGCAGAGGATGTCCCATTGCTCCGGGGGCCAGTTTTCGTGGCGGTCCCAGAGCTGGACAAAGGTGGCCGCAAAGGCCGGTGGACTTTCGGCCTGGCCTGGAGAGCCGATTCCGGCTAGGGCGAGGACGAGGGCCAGGACCACGAGGGTCCGGAGGCTAGAAGCGGAAGATGATGGTGGCGAAGAAGGCATTGATCTCATCGTCCTTGATGTTGTCGGCATCGAAGATGCGGCCGATCTTGTAGGCCAGGAGCAGTTCCAGGTTCCGGCGGGGCAGCTCGTACTTGGTCTCGTCGAAGAGGAACCGCCCGGAAAGGCCCAGACCTCCTTCGTAGAATGAGACGTCGTTGGCCCGGGAGCCGGACCACCACTTGGCGTCGGCCACCAGGAAGGGGCTGACGATCAGGTTGTCGTCCAGTTTCCAATTGAAGCCCTGGCGGCCTTCGATATAGGCGGTCAGTCGGGAGGGCGATTCCAGGTAGGCGTCCACCTCGCCGAAGAGGAAGGAATAGTTCCATATGGTTTCATGGGGGTGGACGTCGTCGGTGCCGTTGGCCAGGGAGAGCATGGCCCGGGCCACCCAGTTGTCCTCGCCTTGGCCGGAGAGGTTGAAGATGCGTTCCAGGCCCAGGTTCAAATTCCGGTCTTTCAAGGGTTTGTACCGCACCCCCAGGGCCCCGTCCCAGGACTTGTCCTGGACATCCAGACTGTCGGGTTTCATGTTCCAGGTCAGCCGGCCGATGAACTTGAAGATCCGGTGATCCTGAAATCCCCAATCCGGGGGAATCCAGCCCAGTTCCACACCGGAGGAGGTCCGAATGACATCGCGTTCCGGCGCGGCCAGACCGCTGGCCTGCTGGGTGCCGGTTTTGCCCGTGGTGTAGGTCAGCCAGAGGTCGAGGTCCATCTGATTGGTCAGGGCCCGGACCTCGCCGCGCATTCGCCGGACGTCCTCGGCCACGTTCCGGGCCGCAACTTCGTCGGGCACGGGTCTGAGGGGAGCGTTGTCGATGGCGTTCATGAAATGGTCCACGGCCAGGTCGTTGTCGCCTCGCTGCATGGCGATATAGCCGAGGTCCTGATGAACGGGGAGGTAGTCGGGCTCGGCGCAGACACCGTCGGTGAGCAGAGGCTGGGCCTTTTCACGTTCGTCCAGGGCCAGAAGTTCATATCCCTCGGCCACGAGAAAGGCCGGGGTGCAACGAAGGCTTGAGGCCTGGGCAAATGCCTGGGCAGCGGCCTCGTGGTCGCCTTGCTCGCGGAGCAAGCCGCCCAGCTCGTACCAGAGATCGGCGCTCGGGGCCTCGGCAAGGGCCTGGCGGTATACGGTTTCGGCCTTGTCCAGACGGCCCAGGGCCTTGGCCACCCGGGCCCGGAGCATGATGTCCGAGAGGTGCTCGTCGGGTGGCAGGTCGGCCCGGTCAAGACCGCAGAGGAGTTCGTCGGCCCGTTCCACGCGGCCCAGGGCGAAGAGGGCCCGGGCCAGCCGGAAGCGGATCAACGGCTTGCAGTCCAGTTCCAGGGCCCGTTCGTACCAGAGAGCAGCCTGATCGGGGCGTTGGAGTTCCTCGTTCAGGTAGCCCAGCAGGCCAAGGGTGGCCACGCGGTCATCCGGGGAAAGAGCCGATGGTCCGGGACCGCCGGGGGTCATGAAGGGGGCCTGTTCCAGGGCGTGGAGGGCCAGTCCGGGTTGACCGAGGCCCTCGTAGGCCCGGGCCAGGCCGATGAAGGCCTGGTCTCCTCCTCCAAGTTCGGCGGACCGGGCAAAGGCGTCTCTGGATTTGGCATTTTCGTCCAGGGTGGCGAAGAGGTAGCCGAGTTCGAGCATGCGGCCGGGGGTTTCCCCGTCCAGGATCACGGATCGTTCCAGGGCCTGGACGGCAGCTGGGAGATCGTTCTGGGCCCGAAGGATGCGGGCCGAGGATTCGGCGGCCCGGGCGGCCGTGGCCGGAGGAAGGTGAGGCTGGGTCTCGGCCCGGGTCAGGAGTTCGAGGGCCCGCTCGGGCCAGCCGGGTCTGGCCTGGGATTCCTCCAGGTCGGCCATGGTCATGAGGATTTCGCTCTGCCGGGGCCCGGAGGGCGCGGTCTTCAGACGGCGGCCAAGCAGCTCCTGGGCCTCGGGGATGTATCCAGCCTCCAGGAAGAGGGCCGTGGCCCGGGTCAGGAGATCGGTTCGGCGTTCGGCATCGAGGCCGGGCAGATCGGCGGCCCGGACCAGGGTTTTGGCGGCCGTGGCCGGGTCACCGCTCTGGCGCTGGAGATGGGCGGCCGACTCCAGGGCCGAGCGTCGTCTGGCCGAGGAAAGGTTCGGATCAGTGGCCAGGGCCAGATAGGAGGCTAGGGCGGCCTGATCTTGGCCGGCCTTGGCCCAGGCCGCGGCCGCCCGCTGGGCCAGGGTCGGATCGCGTCGTCCCCCGGCCTGCCAGGCCTGTTCGAAGTATCGGGCGGCCTGGGCGTGGCGGCCGGCTTCCCAGGCGTTGTCGGCCAGGGCGGTCAGAAGATCGGGTCGGGAATCGGGAGCCGAGAGCGCAACGGCCTGGTTCCAGGCCCGATCGGCCTCGGATCGTCGGCTCAGGGCGGCCAGGCTGTAGCCCAATTGCTCCCAGGCCTTCAAGGTTTGTTCCGGAGAAAGTCCCTGATTCAGAGCCTCGTTCAGGAGGCGCACGGCCTGCCGATGATTCTTGGCGCGGGCCTGAACCAGGGCCAGCTCGAAGCGGTTTTCGGCCGTTGGAGCCTGGGCCAGGGCCTGTTCGTAGGCCTGCCGGGCCTTTTCGTTCTGGCCTTCGGCGGCCCGGGTTCGGGCCAGGGCCAGACTGGCCTCCGGTCCGGGAAGGGTTTCGGCCCGTTTTTCAAAGGCCTGGGCCGCGCCGGCCCGGTCGCCCCGGCGTTCCCGGACGACCCCGACCAGGGCCAGAGCTTCGGCCTTGGCTTCGGGTGTCTGGGCCGTTTCGGCCACGATTTCGGCCTCATTTTCGGCCTCGTCCAGACGGCCAAGCTCGAACAGGATTCGGGCCAGGGGGACCCGGGCCGAATCATCGCCCAGGTCCACGGCCCGGCGGAAGTGGTCCACGGCCTCGTCCGGTTGACCGGAGCGGATGGAGAGTTCGGCCAGCCGGAGTTCCATGCCGACATCGGGTCCGGAGCCCGTAGTGGCACGGGCCAGCAGGGCCCGGGCCCGGTCGGGCAAATCAAGCCTGATGGCTTCCTCGGCGGCGGCCAGAAGGGCCGTGTTCCGGTCCTTCTGACTCTCGGCCCGGATGGCGGCCAGCTCGAAGGCGTCCAGGGCCCGGGCGTGTTCGCCCAAGCCGGACAATGCCTGCCCCCGAAGCATCTCGGCCCGAGGTGGAAGGATCTGACCCCCGGCTTCCAGGGCCTCCATGGTCCGGGATGGCTCCCCGTGCTTTTGGGCCAGAAAGGCCAGACTCAGGGCCGCGTCGGCCCGCTGAACAGGATTCAGGCCGGGCAGGGCCAGGATGTGCTCGAAATCGGCCCGGGCCTCGGCCTCTCGGCCCAGGCGCTCCAGAGCCCGGGCCCGGAGAAACAGGGGCAGGATGGCATTGGGACGGCTTTGGACCAAATGGTCGGCCTCGGAGAGCATGGCCTGGGTGTCGCCCACACGGCCGAGAAGGATCGCCAGCTGGAGGCGGACGTTGTCGTCCTTGGGATCGATGGCCAGGTAGGCCCGGAGTTCCCGGATCGCCCCGGCCAGATCACCCTGGGCCTGGAGGCGGTAGGCCATGTCCTGGTGGGGCCAGGTCCGGTTCTTGCGCAGCTCCCGGGCCAGGATGCCTTCGTCCGAGCGGTCGATGTCGAAGCTGGGCAGGGCCTCGTCGGCGGGGACAGCCAAGGGCAGGGCCACGAGGAGGACGCAGACCAGGGCCAGGAGGCGGATGATGGAGAGACTCACGAGGCGTCTCCGCGGGTTTCGGTCATCAGTGATTCGAGCGTGATCAGGTCGGCCACGCCCATGTCGGCCAGAATGGCCGTCAATTGCCGGTTCTGGCGATTCTGCAATTTCAGGGCCTCGTCTAGCTGGGCCCGGGTCACAGCTCCCTGCTCCAGAAGGCATTCACCCACGGGTTGCATGTCTCGGCTTTGCTCCACGCAGGAAGCCAGTTGGCCCAGATCGCCGCTCTTCATATGCCCTAGGGCCACGAAGGCCTCGCCCAGGGCCCGGTAGCCTTGACGCTGTCGTTTGCGGGCCTCGGCAATGGTGGCCTCGTCGGCCAAGCCCCGTTCCAGGAGGTGGCGGACGAGGCGTTCCTCCCGGTTTTCCCGTTCCAGACGATCAAAGCCGTATCGGATGGCAAAGGACAGGTCGCCCCGAGTGGTCAGGCGCAGTTCGATGGCCCGGTCGAATTCCCGTTCCAGAACGTGGATCTCGTCGGTGTCGGGCAAGGTCTCCACAGCCAGGATCAGCCGACCGTCAGGCGTCAGGCCGATGGGGAAGAGACGGCGGCGCACGGCCATGGCTCTGGGAACCATGGCGATGACCTTCGGGTCGACGGAGTAGGGGTCCACCTCGGCGGTCTGGATGCCGAACTGGACGCCCAGGGCCTGGAGGAGCTTGTCCTCTGCCAAGACGCCCATGTCCACGAGCACGGCGCCCAGGGGGCGGCCGGTCTGTTTCTGTCGTTTGAGGGCCTCGTCGAGCTGGGCCACGGTGACGAAGCGGCGGTCCAGAAGAAGGTCGCCCAGGCGGCGGCGGTAGCGGACCAGTTCCTCTTCGCTGGGATAGGCGTGGTCGGTCTTGTCCCAGGCCACCGGAACCCCGGTAGCCAGATGGCGCGTGTAGATACGGATGGCCCGCATGGTGGCGAAGAAGTTGATGACATTGGCCCAGACCAGGCGAAAGGGGCTCAGGAAGGCCTGCTTCAGACCGTAGATGTGGGCCACGTACCAGAACCGGATGGTCACCTGCCAGCAGAGCAGGAAGAGGTTGGCCATCATGAGCCAGTACAGGGGCGTTCCGGCGACGACGATGGGCGGGAATCGGTAGGCCCCGGGGAAGAAATAGACGTAGCCCCAGACGGCCAGGTAGACCGGGACCAGCACATTGGCAAGCATGTTGACTTGGTTGGTGATGAGGCCCGAGCGGTCGCGCACAAGCATGTAGCGGGTCCAGAATCCGCCGACCCAGCCGATGGTCTCCCAGGCCTGGAGGGTGATGCCCAGAATCCAGCGCGATTTCTGGCGGACGGCGGTCGCAAAGGTCCGGGGAAAGAATTCACGGACTCCGATGTAGTCCCGAACACGGACCAGACGCTCCCGGCCGGTGATGGGATTTTTGCGCCGGGTGGAGCGCTCCAGGGCCACCCGGGAGAAGATCTGGCGGATGCCCGGCACCGAGGCCAGGCGGATGCCGAAGTCGTAGTCCTCGGTGACCGAGCCGATGGTGAAGAGCCGGTTCTGGTTCTCGGCGGCCACACGCAGAAGCAGTTTTTTGGAAAAGGCCGTTCCAACCCCGGCCGAAGGCAGGTTCTTGCTCAAGAGTTCCCGGACGACCATGTCCCTGGAGTGGTTGTTGGCGAACTCGTCCAGATAGGTGCCCATGGTGAACTGCCACCAGAGGGGCTCCATGGGCAGGACCGGGACCTGGACCATGTCCATGCGGGGGATGAGGAAGTTGAAGAGCTTCAACAGGAGGGGGTGGACAACGTCCTCGGAGTCCTCCATGACCACGATGTCAAATTCGGTGCCGTGTTCCTTCTCGAAGTGGCGGATGCCCTCGAAGATCCAGTTCAGGCAGTCGGCCTTGGATGTCGGCCCATCCTTGGGGCAGACGATACGCTCGACGTTGCCGTAGCGCTCCCGGATCAGGTCCACCTCCCGCTGAGTGGCCGGATCGTTCGGATAGGTGCCGACGAAGATGACGTAGTTGGAGTAGTTCAGGACCTTGAGGGTGTTCTCGAGCATGCGGCGGATGACGGCCGATTCGTCCCAGCAGGGGATCATGACGGCGATTGCCTGCTCGGGCCGGGCCAGGAGATCTTCCTCGACCAGGGGCTTGGCTCCGCGCAGGCCGAAGACAAAGACTCGGCGCCAGAGTTCGCGGCCCATGCGGACCATGTCGATGAAGAGCTCGCTCAGGCCGTTCAGAAAAAAGACCAAGCCGAAGAGCCAGAGCCCGGCCTTGAGGACGATCAGAAGAACAGGCATGAATTCGAGGAGCATGGCCTAGTCTTCCCCTGGGCAGGAGCCGGCAAAGGATTCGGACGAAGAAAGCAGGAGGCCTTCGCCGCGAAGGAACCGTTTCGAGGCCAGAACGATGCGTTCGGCAGCCCGGCCATCGCCAAAGGGGTTGCCGGTTCGGCGCATGGCCTGCGAGGATTCGGATCCGGAAAGAATATCTTCAGCGGCCCGGGCGATGACCCCGGGGTCGGTACCCACCAGGCGGGCCTGTCCGCAGACCACGGCCTCGGGCCGTTCAGTGACCGACCGCAGGACCAGGACCGGAACCCCGAAGCTGGGGGCCTCCTCCTGGACACCGCCGGAGTCGGTCAGGATGAGTTCGGCCCGGTGCATGAGGCCGACGAATTCCAGATAGGGCACAGGAGGCAGAAGCAGGACCCGCTCATTGCCGCCGAGGACGGATTCCACGATCTGGCGGACGACCGGATTGGCATGGACCGGAATGACCGCGGCCGTGTCCGGATGTTCGTCCAGAATGGCGGCCACGGCCCGACAGATGCGCTCCAGGCCCGGCCCCCAGGATTCCCGGCGGTGGGAGGTGACCAGGATCATGCGCCGGTCGGCCAAAAAGGCGTCCAAATCAGTCTGGAGAGTTTCTGTCTGGGCGGCCATGTGCCGGAGGGCGTCGACCACGGTGTTGCCGGTGACCACGATCTGTTCGGCTGGGATGTTCTCGGCCCGGAGTTCCCTGGCCGCGGACTCGGTGGGCGCGAAGTGGATGTCGGCCAGGACCGAGACCAGCCGACGGTTGGCCTCCTCGGGAAAGGGGTTGTCCAGATCGTGGCTGCGCAGTCCGGCCTCGACGTGTCCCACTGGGACCCGGGCGTAGAAAGCGGCCAGGGTCGCGGAAAAAACCGAGGTGGTGTCACCCTGGACCAAGAGGAGGTCCGGCCGGTGGGCTTGCAATTCCTCAACCATGGCCTGGACCATGGCCGCAGTCATGTCGGCCAGGGTCTGGCCCGGCCGCATGACGGCCAGATCATGGTCGGGCTCGATGCCGAAGGAAGCCAGAATCGGCCCCAGCATGTCCCGGTGTTGGCCTGTGCTCAGGACCCGGACCTGGAAGGCTTCCGGATCGGCCCGGAATCCGGCGATGACCGGGGCCATCTTGACGGCCTCGGGCCTTGTGCCCAGAACGATGGTCAGGCGGTGTGGGGCCATGATGGAGTCCTTGTTCGGGTTGTTTTGAAAACCCGAGAATGGTTGTCACAGTGAGCTTATTAGAAAGGAAAATCATCATCGTAAACGATGGTTTCGTCAATGGTTTCGGTCGCGGGCTTTGTGGCCAGTTTGTGGATCGGTTTGGCCTCGACATAGATGGCCTTGAAGGGCTTGGTCGGGCAGGCAAATTCGCAGGCCCCGCAGCCGATGCAATACTCCGATTTTACTTCCGGGATGACCAGAGGCTTTTCGGCCGGGTTCGGGTAGGGAACCATGCGCACGGCCTTGGTCGGGCAATGCTCGGAGCAGGCCCCGCAATCGGTTTTGTCCGTGTGGACGACACAGTTTTCCTTGATGAATGTGGCCACCCCCAGCTGAGTGAGTTTCTTGTCTGTCGGCGCCAACGGGAGAATGGCCCCGCTTGGACAGATGTTCAGGCAGACGGTGCACTCGAAGTTGCAGAAGCCGGAGTGAAAATCCATCCTGGGCTGCATCATGCCGAAGAACCCGTATTCGAGAAGCGAGGGCGCCAAGACACGGGTCGGACAGGCGCTGACGCAGAGGTGGCAGGCGGTGCAGGTCGAGGTGAAGTGCTTGACGCTTTTGGATCCGGGGGGCGAGACCGGGCCGGTCATGGGGATGGGAATGGTCGTGGGTCGGGCTTGGACGATTTTTCGGGTCTGTTCGCCAAAGCCGGACACACCGGCAACCCACAGGGCCGAGTTGAGGATGAAGCCCCGTCGTTCCATTGCCAGCCCTTTTCCGGAGGACCGTCTCGGCCACCGGACTTCAAAGCGCAAGGCCTTGTCCCGGCAGACGGCCAGACAATTGTAGCAGGCGACGCAGCGACCGACATCCACCGTCTTTGTTTCCAGATTGATGCAGCCGGCCTTGCAGGCCCGCTCGCAGGCCCGGCATCCCCGGCAGGAGTCAGGGTCGATGCCGATGCGCAGAAACGAAAATCTGGACAAGAGTCCGAGAAGTGCGCCCACGGGGCAGACCGTGTTGCAGTAGAGACGGCCGCGCCTGGCCGAGAGCCAAATGACAAGGGCCATGGTCGCCAGGGCCACGGCAACGGACAGAGGGGCCACAGGCCCCCAGTGAACGAGATAGAGGGAGTGGACACCCATTGCTTCAAGGAGAATGGCCGCGCCGTTGTTCAGGGCCAGAACCGCGGGCCGGACAATATTCGACAGGATGCGGCCGAAGCCGCTGAAGGGGTCGAGGAGGTTGAGCAGGAAGCCGTTGCCAAAGACAAACAGGATGACGGTCAGGGTCAGGATGCCGTAGCGAAGGCCGTTGTGCGGCCTGGAGAATTCAAAACGTTTTTTAGCCTCTTTTTTTCTGGCCACGTAGCCGGTCAGGTCCTGGAATGTTCCCAGAGGACAGATGGTCGAGCAATAGACCCGGCCCAGGAGGACGGTCAAAACGACCACGATGACCCAACCCGTCGCGCCCAGGGCCGCCGTGATCAGGAACTGCAGCAGGGAAGGGGCAAATTGGAGGAAGAGAATCCCTTGGCCGACCGATGCGGGGATCATGTTCCGGAAATCGAGAAACACAAGGGCGATGAGGGTGAAGAACAGGGTCGACACCCCCACGCGCAGCCACTTCAACCAATGCAGTCCCATGCCTTCACATCTTGATGCGATGTATGGCCAAGGCACTCAGGTCCATTTGCCCCACGTTCATTTCGGCCGCCAGACGGATGTGGCGGATGTCCCCGGGTTCGTCACCGAAAAGTTTCGCGGCGGCGGCGTCGGCGGCCACCGGGTCCGTGGAGACGATGAGCGATTTCATGGGAACCACGTCGGCCACGGACACTCCCCGGGGGCCGTTGCGCTTCATGACGTTGAAGGCGTCGACAACGGTCAGGGTCGGTTTGTGGGTGGAGGCGAAATCGGCGATGCATTGATGGAGGTCGTTGCGGTGCCAGTATCCGCGGTCCCAGACCACGCCCATGAGGTTCTTCATGCCAATGGTCAATCTGGTCGAACTATGGTGCTTCAAAACCGGGACATTGATGAACACGTCGGCATCGAGGACGAGTTCGTGGACCTTGACCTCGGTCAGGCGCCGGGCATGGGGGATGGCGATCTTCTGGTAGTAGCCTTCGCTGTCGCCGGAAACGATCTTCCCGCCGACGTCCTTGACGGCCCCCTCGATGCCGCTGTTCTTGTAACTCCTCACCCAATGGTCACAGGTGTGGTCGAAGACGTAGACGTCCTTGGCCCCGGCCTGCAGGCAATGGTCGACGATGCGGGCCACGAGGTTCGGGTTGGTGTTTCCGGCCCGTTCGGGCCCGACGTCCCAGCCGATGTTCGGCTTGACCAGAACCTTGTTTCCCTTGGCCACGAAGGTCTTCATGCCTCCGAGAGAGGCCATGGCCAGGTCGAACATGGCCCCAGGTTCGCCGCCCTTGACGGCCACAAGGTCGAATTTTTCCAAGTTTGACGGCTCGGACGTCGAGGCCAGGGCGACATAGGGCCGCAGGGCCAATGCCGTTCCGGCGACGATGCCGCCGGCGATGGATTTTTTCAGGAATTCGCGTCGGTCCATGATTCCCTCCGATTCGGCCCCGGGATTGTTCCCGAAGGCGGCCTGTTTCGTTTTTCGATCTTCTCAAATCCGATACGATCGGAGTCATGGGACGTCAATGGAATTGTGGTCCTGGATCAGGGCGGCCAGTTTTCCGTTCTTGGCAGACACCGCGCCCTGGGCTATGTCCTGGACCGAGGAGACCAGCCATGACCAGAAAGAAATTGCCCATCGGTGTGCAGACTTTTAGCGAAATTCGCCAAGGCGGCTACTACTACGTGGACAAGAGCGGTTATGCCGTGGACCTGGCCGACCAGGGGAAGTACTATTTTCTCTCTCGGCCCCGGCGCTTCGGCAAGAGCTTGCTCGTGGACACCTTCAAGGAACTCTTCGAGGGCCACCGGGACCTCTTCGTCGGCCTGGCCGCGGAGCAGCGCTGGGACTGGTCCATCCAATACCCGGTACTCAAATTCAGTTTCGCCGGCGGAGGCATGGGCAGCCTGGAGGATTTGCGCGTCAGCCTGGACCGCCAACTGGCCGACCACGAAATCCGCCTGGAACTCAATCCGCGATACGAGCAGGCCGGGGCTCGGCTGGCCGATCTCATCCAACACACTCGCACGAAAAGCGGCCGGAACGTGGTCGTCCTCATAGACGAGTACGACAAGCCCATCCTGGACGCCCTGCCCGACCGCGAGGCCGCCCGGGTCAACCGCGACGCATTGCGAGACTTCTACTCGGTGATTAAGGACAATGACGCATCTGTTCGCTTTGCCTTTCTGACCGGGGTCTCCAAGTTCAGCAAGGCCGGCATCTTTTCCGGGCTGAACAATCTTTTGGACATCACCGTGGATGAGCGATGGTCGGCCCTGTGCGGCTATACCGAGAACGATCTGGGCACGATCTTCGCCCCGGAACTGGAGGGTTTGGACCGGGAAGAAATCCGTCGCTGGTACAACGGGTACAACTGGACGGGCGAGAAGGTCTACAACCCCTTCGACATTCTGGTCTTCTTCTCCAAGCGAACCTTCGCCCCCTACTGGTTCGAGACCGGCACACCCACTTTTTTGGTCGAACTGCTTCTTGAACGGGGCGTGTACACACCCAGTCTGGAACTGTTTTTTTCCACCGAGGCGATTCTTTCGGCATTCGACGTGGACACCATGGCCGTGGAGGCACTGCTGTTCCAGACCGGGTATCTGACCATCACCGGTACACGACCCCGGGGCGTACGGAACGAATACCGGCTCGGCTACCCCAATCTTGAGGTTCAAAGCGCCCTGAACGATGTGCTGGTCAAGGCCCTTCTGGCCGACCCTTCCCAGGGCGAGGCCGCCATGAGCCGCTTGTATCAGGTACTGATCCAATTCGATTTTGCGGCCCTGCAAACCCATTTTCAGGCCCTGTTCGCCTCCATCCCCCATGACTGGCACCGACGAAACGACATCGCCCGTTTTGAGGGCTACTACGCCAGCGTGTTTTATTCCCACTTTGCCGCTTTGGGACTCGACATCCGGGTCGAGGACGCCACCAGCCGGGGCCGGGTGGACATGACCGTCTTCTTTGAGGGTCGGGTGCTCGTCTTCGAGTTCAAGGTCGTGGAGCTGGAACCTGAAGGTCGGGCCATGGAGCAGCTTTTGTTTCGGGACTACGCGGCCAAGTACCGGGATCGGGGTGAGCCCGTGTTTTTGATCGGCGTGGAGTTCAGCCGGGAAAAGCGAAGCGTGGCCGGGTTCGAGTGGCGAGAGGCCTAGGTGGGCAAAATTAAGACTCCTGGTTGGTTGGGTCGCCATGGTATCGATTCCGATACGATACGATTGTTCATTGTTCGTTGGAGGGAATTTCCCGGCGGTTGAGCTTGAGAAGCGATCCTTATAAGGACCGACAGAGAGGTCGGAAAAAACTCGCGGGACTTAACCTGACTTGGCGCGGGTTGGGCCAGGATAAAGTCGAGGAGGTGACATGGATTTCGAAGACTATCCGGACGAGGTCAGGTCAAAAGCCGAGTTCATCGTCAACGAACGCTTCCGTCTGAACGACCGGAACCAG
>RZZR01000037.1 GCA_009929795.1 Deltaproteobacteria bacterium
GGGTGGTTGTCTCGCCCTCGAAATACTCTTCGGCCAAGGCCGAGGCATGGGCCAAGAGATCACGATAGGGGAACGTCACGGCATCGCGAAGGTCCGGGGCAAAGGTGCCGTTCACGCTGGCCTGGAGAAACAAGACGTAGTCGGCAACGCTCAGCCTTTGGCCCACGGTGCAGAGGAGCACGGCGGCTTCGGTATCCGGAGTGACAAAGGTGTCTTCGGCCTCGTAGGCCCCTTGGCCGGGGTAGCCAAGGACGACGGCCCGCAGGATGCGGCCATCCTTTTCGACCTGGATGATGGCATGATCCGGCCAGGGCCAGGTAGTCACCGGAACGCTGTAACGGCCATCGCCCTGAACGGGACCGCTGGATCGGCCGAAGATCGTGCCATTGGCGTTCATGACCACGACCGAGGCTCCCTGGGCATCCAGTCCGGTCACCTGGCCTGAGATGGTGCCCGAATCCGAAGAATTTCCGGAACCACCGCCATCGCAGGCCTGGAGAGACAGGGTCGCGGCCAAGGCGATCAGCAGGGCCAGGGCCGAAAAGCGGATCATGCACAGGATGTGATGGACCAAGAAGCCTCCGGGGCTGGGTGAATAGATATATGCTCAAATCCTACCTCTGATTTTGGCCAAGGGCAAGCCCTTCGAGGAGATTAATGGCTTGACGATGTCAGTCCCGGCCAGCGGGCACCTCTCGTCAAACTATGCCCGATTCCTGAAACTCAGCATGAAGGTTCCGAATTTGGCCGACCAGGCCGGATCCTCCAGGATCGTCCGGGACGATCAGCGATCGCAAAGACCGGAGCCCCCTTGACGTTTCCCATTTTCTGGAGACCAAGGGGGTGAGTGATCCGGTCCATGTGGTCTGAATGCGGACAGGGGCTTGATTCTCCTGGCCTCGGGGTGCATGGTGGGGCCGTCGATGATCGGGGTGCGTCAACGAGTTGGGGACGGTCCCTTGTCATTTTCCCAGAGGAGTCGGACCATGAAGCGCGGTTTTTTTGCCATCCTTGCCTTCGTTATGGCCCTGGCGTCCGGCCAGCATTCCGGAGCGACCGAACTCCGGGCCCGGGGGGAGTTCAAGACTCAGTTCAGCTGGTGGCACAACGCCGCTCCGGGCGGACCGGACTTTTCCGACGAAACCAGGGAGACCTTCACGGCCATGCAGCGGATCCGGATGTGGTTCGATTTCGTGGTCAGCGAAAATCTGAAGGCCACCTATGCCGCCGAGGCGAGCACCTTCCATTGGGGCGACCCGGCTGCGGGCATGGCCACCGGAGGCAGATCGGCCAATGTCAAGACCCTGGAGGCCTATGTGGACTTCCGGGTGCCGGGTCTCTCCGATGCCGGACTGAGGGTGGGTCTTCAGCCCTTTGTCGTCCCGGGTAATCTGGGTTCCCACGTCTTCGACGACCGGGCTACGGCCATCCTGGCCACCATCCCGGCCGGAGATCATCTCGGTCTGACCGGAGGCTGGGCCCGTCCCTACAACGGATGCCCAAACGAGCCGGAAACGAGCGAAGCCCTGGATCTGGCCCTGCTCTTCCTCCCCGTGCACGTCGACGGTCTGGAGGTGACCCCGTATTACATCCACGCCTTTGTCGGCGACGATCTGCCCTCGGTCCGGAAGCTGAGTGCCAACCCCGGGGTGCCGGAGGCTCCGGTGACGGGCAACGCCAAGGCTTGGTGGGCCGGAGCCAGCGCCCGGGCGGCCATCTTCGACCCCTTGGTGGTCATGGCCGACTTCACGTACGGCCGGTTCTCCCAGGACCGGGATCCGGCCACGGGCCTGGAAAAGATCCAGGGCTGGGTCATGGACCTGGCTGTGGACTATGTTCTGGAGTCCATGACCCCGGAGGTCTTTTTGCTCTATCAGAGCGGGGACACGGACAAGAGCGACGGGGTCGTGGGGGTCATGCCGGCCCTGTTCCCGGACGTGGCCGCGACGACATTTCTCTACGACGGCTCAGCCCTCCTGGACGGCGGGGGCAACGGCGGTGTCTGGGAGGTCTCGCCTCTCTGGGCCGTGGGCGGGAAGATCAAGAATCTGACCCTGGTTCCGAGCCTGTGTCACACATTGACCCTAATGTACGCCCGGGGCACGAGCGATACGGATTGCGGCCAGACCTTCCATCGCAAGGACAGTCTGTGGGAGGCCGATCTGGACACCAGATACGCCATTTTCGAGGAATTGGCCGCCGTGGCCGAGCTGGGCTACATCAAGCCTTCATATGACGATCGGGAAAGCAAGGCCGCCTACCGTCTGTCCCTGGGTTTGGCCTACACGTTCTGATCGAAGGTTCCTTTTTCCCCAATTTTCAGTGCCGTTTCCCCTGCATGCCCGAGTCGAACCCGGCCCAGGCGATCACGGGGCGCCGGGGATCGGGTCCATCCTCTGTGACGGTCTGAATCGCCGGAGTCTCAGGGCATTGGTGACCACGATGGTCGAACTCAGGGCCATGGCCGTTCCGGCCAGCATGGGGTTCAAGGTCGGACCGTCGAAGATGTGGAGGACCCCGGCGGCCACGGGGATGCCCAGGATGTTAAAGGCGAAGGCCCAGAAGAGGTTCTGACGGATGTTGGTCATGACGGCCCGGCCAAGGTCGATGGCCGTGACCACGGACAAGGGATTGTCGTTCATGAGGACCACGTCGCCGGCGTCCATGGCGATGTCCGTGCCCGAGGCCATGGCTAGGCCCACTTGGGCCCGGGCCAGGGCTGGAGCGTCGTTGATGCCGTCGCCGACCATGGCCACCGGGCCGAGGCGGTCTTGCAGGTCCCGGATGGCTCCTACCTTGCGGTCGGGCAGGACCCCGGCCGAGACATCTTTTATGCCAAGGCTCGCGGCCACGCTCCGGGCCGTGGATTCCTGGTCGCCGGTGAGCATGGCCACGGCCAGCCCCCTCCTCTTCAGACCCTCCACCGCCTCCCGGGCCCCGGCCTTGACCGGGTCGGCCACGACCACCAGGCCTGCCGGTTCATTGTTCTCGGCCACCAGAATCACGGTGTGCCCGTCCCGGGAATGGACCTGGACCTGGGCTTTGTGCTCCTCCTGCCATTGGCCCTCGTTTCGATCCATCAGGGCCTGATTGCCGACCAGAATCCGACGTCCATCGGCCAGACCTGAGATGCCCATGCCAGGAAAGATCTCGACGTTCTCCGGAGCAGGGAACCCAATCCCGGCCTTTTCAGCGGCCTGAAGCACGGCCCGGGCCAGAGGATGCTCGGACCTGGACTCGATGGATGCGGCCATGGCCAGGATGTCCTGTTCGGTCCGATCGGACAGGGGGACCACGGCCACGGTTTCGGGCCGGCCCTTGGTCAGGGTTCCAGTTTTGTCAAAGACTACGGCCCGGATGGATTCCAGGGACTGGAGCGGGCCCCCGCCCTTGATGAGCACACCGAGGCCGGCCCCGACACCGGTGCCGACCATGATGGACATGGGCGTGGCCAGGCCCATGGCACATGGACAGGCGATGACCAGGACGGCCACGGCGATACGCAGGGCAAAGGGAAAGTTCTCGCCGCCCACGATCCACCAGGCCAAACCGGAAACCAGGGCTACGACCATGACCACAGGGACGAAATAGAAGCTGATCCGGTCGGCCAGGTCGGCGATGGGGGCCTTGGAGCCCTGGGCCTCCTGGACCAGGCGGATGATGCCGGCCAGAAGGGTGTCGGGCCCCACCTCCCGGGCTTGGACGACCAGAGGACCGGTCATGTTCACGGTTCCGGCCGAGACGCTCTGGCCCGGGGCCCGGGAGGTGGGCATGGGTTCGCCGGTGAGCATGGACTCGTCGATGCGCGAGGATCCCTCCCGAACCAGACCATCGACCGGAATGCGCTCGCCGGGCAGGACCAGAACCATGTCGTCGGGCCGGATGGATTCGACAGGGACGGTGATCCGGTTTTGGCCGTCAAGGACCGTGGCCGTCTTGGGCGTCAGGGCCAGAAGTCCCTGGATGGCGCTGGTGGTCTGGAGACGGGAGCGGGCCTCGAAATATTTGCCCAGGGATATGAGGGTCAGGAGCACGGCCGCGGACTCGAAATAGAGGTCGTGGGCCAGATGGGCCGAGCCGGTCAGGACGATGGCGGCCGTGTTCCAGACGGAGTAGGCAAAGGCGGCCCCGGTGCCCAGGGCCACTAGGCTGTCCATGTCCGGGGAACGCCGGGCCAGGGCCGGAAAACCGCGAAGGTAGAAGCCGCGACCGATCCAGACGACGGGCAGGCAGAGGAGAAGCTGGGTCAGGGCGAAGGCTCTGGGCGAGGCCTCTGGGCTCAGGAATTCGGGCAGGGGCAGGCCCATCATGGGGCCCATGGCGACGAGAACCAGGGGCAGGCTGAACCCAAAGGCCGGGAGCAGTTCGGCCTGCATGGCCGAAAGCCTTGTCTGGGCCTCTTTTTGGCGGCGTTCAAAGTCCGCTTGAGGGTCTGCGGCCATCCTGGCGGTGAATCCCAGACCCTTGATGGCGGTTTGGATGTCCTGGGTGTCGACCATGCCAGTTTCCAGAACAAAGGTTCCGGTCCCGCTGGCCAGGTTGACCCGGGCCGAGATCACCCCGGGCATTTTGCCGACGACCCGCTCGATGCGGGCCGAGCAGGCGGCGCAGTGCATGCCTTCAATGTCGAGATGAATGGTGGCGGATGTGGATGTCTTGGTCATGGATGTTGTCCGGCGCTAATAGGGTGAGCTATCTTCATGGCCAGTGTCCAGTCCTCTGACGTGACCTGCCAGGGCTCGGGCCAGGGGGGACGGGAAATGAAGGCCCTGTTCTCCCAGACCAGGCAACAGGAATGGAGGAGAAGGCCATGGGGCCAGGGCCGGTCGCCGTACTTGGCGTCCCCGACGATGGGGTGGTCGCGAAGGCCGAGCTGGGCCCGGATCTGGTGCTTGCGGCCCGTCAGGAGGCGAACCAGGATCAGGCCATGGTTGCGGGGGGTGGTCCGCAGGACAGTGGCGGTCATTTGGCAGACCTGTCCCTGGCCCGAAGCCATCTTTTCTTTTCCTGGGCCTCCGGTCAACCGAAGGCGGTCTTCAAGGATCGCCGTTCCCTGAAGGGCCGAGGCGTTCCGGCACCAGCACAGGTAGTGCTTGCCAACGAGATGCTCCTGCCAGAGCGTCTGCATGTGGCGGAGAAAGGAAAAGGATCTGGCTACCAGGAGCAGGCCCGAGGTGTCCCTATCGAGTCGATGAACCGGAACTGGGGCAAAGGAATCGTCCGGGAACATGGACCGCAGACGCCCGATGATGGAATCGTTCCAGCCCGAACCTGGATGGACAGGAATTCCCCGGGGTTTGTCAATGACGAAGAGGTCTGCGTCGGCATGGAGAATGGGGACCCGGCCGACAGGGTCTTGGGTGGATGCGGCCTGCATTTTCACCGGAGGAACCCGGAGGTTCTGCCCGGCCCGGACCCGGTCAAAGGGCTTGACCCGTCCGCCGTCCAGGCGGACCTGACCGGTCCGAATGAGCCTTTGGATGGCCGAGCGCGGGACTTGGCCCTGGAAGAGGGACTCCAGGAAGACCAGGATTTTTTGGCCCTCCTGTTCCGGGCCGATGCGGATGTGACGGACAGGATGGGAGGTCGTTTCTTTGTTCATAAAATGGAAAAGGCGCTCCGGAGAGCGCCTTTGATCGACATTCTACTTATCGTCGCGGACCTCGGGAGCCGCCACCCCGGCGGTTGTCCCCGCCGGACGGCCTCCGGCCTCCGCCCCCGCCGGTGCGGGCCGGTCGGGCCGCGGCCTCAAGATCAAAGGTCTCGCCGGCCTCCTCCATGAGGACGGCCTGACGGCTGAGGCGCAGGCGCCCGCCGGGTTCGATCTCGATGACCTTGACCTTGATGCGGTCGCCTTCGCGGACCACGTCCGTAACCTGTTCCACTCGATCCCGGGCGAGCTGGGAAATGTGGACCAGCCCCTCGACTCCGGGCAGGATTTCGACAAAGGCACCGAAATCCATGACCTTCTTGACCGGGCCTTCGTAATCCGTACCCAGTTCGGGCCTCTGGTCGTAGAAGAGGACCATTTCCTTGGCCTTGGCCAGGCTTTCCAGGGTCGGGGCGAAAATGGAGATGAGGCCCGAGTCGTCGATGTCGATGGAGGCCTCGGTGGCCAGGGTGATGGCCTTGATGTTCTTGCCGCCGGGTCCGATGACATCCTTGATCTTGGCCGTGTCGATGCGGACCACTTCCATCTGAGGGGCGTACTTGGACAGCTCGGCCCTGGGCTTGTCCAGGACCTTGGCCATTTCCGCCAGGATGTGGAGGCGGGCATCACGGGCCTGTTCTAGGGCCTGGGCCATGACCTCGGTGGGAATTCCACCGATCTTGATGTCCATCTGGATGGCGGTCACGCCCTCGGCCGTCCCGGCGACCTTGAAGTCCATGTCGCCCAGGTGGTCTTCGTCACCGAGGATATCGGTCAGGACGACGCATTTCTCGCCCTCCTTGATGAGGCCCATGGCAATGCCGGCCACAGGGGCCGAAACCGGAACACCGGCGTCCATGAGGGCCAAAGAGGCCCCGCAGACCGAAGCCATGGACGAGGACCCGTTGCTTTCCATGACCTCGGAAACGATACGCATGGTAAAGGGAAAGTCCTCGGCGGTGGGCAGGACCGGAGTCAGTGCCCGTTCGGCCAGGGTGCCGTGTCCGACTTCGCGTCGGGACGGGCTGCGGAGCATCTTGGCCTCGCCCACGCAATAGGGCGGGAAGTTGTAATGGAGCATGAAACGCTTGGTGACCTCTCCGGTCAGGGTCTCGATGCGCTGCTCGTCCCGGGTGCTGCCCAGGGTGGCAATGCAGAGGGCCTTGGTTTCGCCGCGGGCGAACAGGGATGACCCGTGGGCCCTGGGGAGGAGGCCGGTCTCAATGCCGAGAGGCCGGACCGTCTTGGTGTCCCGGCCGTCGATGCGCACGCCCCGGGTGAGGATCTTTTCCCGGACGATCTCCTTTTCCAATTCCTCGAGCATGGACTTGGCAGGCTTCAGACGATCGGGCTCGTCCTCGAATTCCGTGGCCAGAGCGGTCAGGACCGATTCTCGGACCTCGGACTTGGCCTGCTTTCGGGCCATCTTTTCCGGCACCGACAAGGCCTCGGCCATGGGGGCCGCGGCCAGTGACCGGACGCGGTCGAGGAGCTGGGTGTCAACGGCCGGGATTTCGATGGCGATTTTATCCTGCCCGAGCTTTTCCCGAAGTTCCTCCTGGGCGAGCAAAAGGGGTTGGATCTGTTCGTGGGCCCAGGATATGGCCTCGGCCATGAGGCTCTCGGAAACGAAGTTCCCGCCGCCCTCGACCATGACGATAGCGTCCTTGGACCCGGCCACAACGAGATTCAGCAGGCTTTTTTGGAGATCGAGCCTATTGGGATTGATGACGAAGTGATCGTCAATATACCCGATGCGGGCGCCGGCAATGGGTCCCAAAAATGGGATCTTGGAGATGTGCATGGCGGCCGAGGCTCCGGTGATGGCCAGGACATCGGGATCGAAAAAGGGGTCGGCCGAGATGACCGTGGCGATGATCTGGACCTCGTCACGGAATCCGTCCGGAAAAAGGGGGCGGATAGGGCGGTCGATGAGGCGGGAAACCAGGGTCTCCCGGTCGCTGGGCCGTCCAATTTCGCGTCGGAAATAGCCTCCGGGGATTCGACCGGCCGCATAGGACATTTCCTGGTAGTTGACGGTCAGCGGCATGAAGTCCACCTCCCGGAAGGCCGCCTGGGTGACCGCCGTCACAAGGACGATGGTTTCGCCGCATTGAACGGTGACGGCACCATGGGCCTGAAGGGCCAGCTTGCCGTGCTCGAAAGTTATGGCGCCTTCGCCTTGGCCGACCTGGAGGGTGGTGGTCTCGAAAATCTTTGATGACATAATTATTCCTTGTTCACGTCGAAAACGATTCTGCTCCGTCAGGAAGCAGCGATTTGAGCGGGGCGCCGAATCGGTCGGCGCCCCGTATGAGCGTTGTTATTTGCGTATGCCGAGTCTGGCGATCAGTTCCCTGTATCTCTGGATATCCTTGTCCTTGAGATACTTGAGGAGCTTTCTTCTCTTGCCGACGAGCTTGAGGAGACCATTGCGGGAATGGAAGTCCTTTTTGTGGACCTTGAAGTGCTCGGTCAGGTAGGTGATGCGGGAGGTCAGAAGGGCCACCTGGACCTCCGGCGATCCCGTGTCGCCTTCCTTGTGCCGAAATTCCTCGATGATCTTGTTCTTTTCCTCTGGTGTCATGACCACAGCGATATCCTCCTTGAAAATCGTGATGGGGGCCGTTGGTTCTATTCAGTTTTTTGGGCCGGTTCTTCGTCCGACCACAGTCCGCGAAGAATGGACCAGCGGGTCCGGTTTTCTTGCAAAACGGCCTCGACCATGGCGATGGGTGAGCCGTCCGAAGCATGAAACAGCCTCCGCTCACCGGGTTCATTGGCCTTGATGCCCTCACTGTCAGCCGGAAGCCGGACCCCTTGGCGGATGGCCAGCGTCTGTGCCTGGTCGAGCCGGGTAGTCTTCCAGTGAGGAAGAACCTCAGACAGAGGGATCAGCAGGGAACCCAACGCGTCTTTGTCATGCTCGAGCACTTCATCCAGGGACCTGGCCTGAGCCAATCCATACGGATGGCAAGCCTCGCGAACGAGTTCCGTCAACACTGCCCCGACACCAAGTCGCTTCCCCAAGCTGTGGACCAGGGAGCGCACATATGTGCCCTGGGAGCAGGTGACCCGGAACCGGACCCGGGGGAGGTCGACCCCGATGACCTCCGCCTGATGGATCCGAATCCTTTTGATTTTGACCGGGACGTCCAGGCCGGCCCGTTGCAGAGCATACAATGGTCGACCCTTGTATTTGGCCGCGGACACCGGAGGCACTTCCTGGTCCTCAAGGTCCTGCCAAGCCCGGATTTCGGAATGTACCATGTCCTCATGAACGTCCTGCCACGGTCTCTCCTCGAGAACCCGACCCTGGATGTCGTATGAGTCGGTTTCAAGGCCAAGGACCATGACGCCGGCATAGGTCTTCTTTTCCTCGGTCAGGTAGGAAGCCATTTTGGTGGCCTGTCCAAACAGAACGAGGAGCACACCCGCGGCCAGGGGATCCAACGTGCCGGCGTGGCCGATTTTCTTCTGCCCGAACCGACGTTTCAGAGTGTTCAGACAGTCCGTCGAGGTCGGGCCGCTCGGCTTGTTCAGGACCAGCAGACCGTCAAGTTGGGGCTCCCACCTGCGACTTCCAGACATGTCAGTTCGCCAGGGTCTTGTCCAGGGTTCTGACCATGGCGTCCCTGGCTTGAGCCAAGGGAGCCTGGATGGCTCCACCGGAGGCGTTGCGGTGTCCGCCGCCCCCGAAGGCCTCGGCCACTCTTCGGACATCGACCTCACCCCAGGAGCGGAGGCTGAACTTGACCTTGCGGGGCTCGTCCTCTCGCAGGCTGACAGCCACATCGACGCCGCGGATGGACCGAACTTGGTTGACCAGCCCTTCGCAGTCTTCGGCTCTGGCTCCGGTGGTGGCGAAGTCGTTCAGGGAGACCGCGATCATAGCCACACGGCCGCCGCAGAGAAGCTCGGCCCGGCGAAGGACCTCGCCCTGAAGTCGGATCTTGGCCAGAGAGGACTGACGTTCCATCTGCCCCGTAAACCAGTTCAGGTCCAGCCCCAGGCGAAGAATCGCCGAAGCCATGTCCAGTGTCTCGGGGCGTGTATTGCCGTAGCTGAAGGAACCGGTGTCGCTGACCATGGCCAGGAATATTCCCTGACCTATGCCGCCGGACAGAGGGACGTCCAGGGCCAGGGCCAGGGTGCCAATCATCTCGCCCACCGAGGACATGGTTGGCTCCACCCAATTGACATGGCCGAACATGGAGTTGCCGAGATGGTGGTCGATGTTCACAGTGACGACATGTTCCATGAGGGCCTCAACGATCTTGCCGGCCCGGTCGCGGGCCCCGCAATCCAGAACCAGCATGCACTGGGGCTGAAAGGTCCCCAGGTCGTCCTGAAGCGGGGAAGGCATTTTCATCCAGGCTAGACGCTCGGGCATGCCGGAACCGTTGAACACGACGTATCGCTTACCCATGGCGTCCAGGATCCCGCCCATGGCGGCCATGGATCCGACGGCGTCGCCGTCCGGATTCTCGTGGGCTGTGACCAGGAATTCGTCTTTATCGTTCAGAATGCGGATCAGGTCGTTCAAATTCCTGTCCATATATCATCTCTTTGAGAAATGTGTCCCAGGCGAACCGAAGCTCGGGAACGGTCCGCAGCCGGAGACAGGATCCAAGGCGCGACCGGAGAAAACCCTGGGCTCCGCCGAAGGCCTCGATGATTTCCGCGGCCTTTTCCTCGCCTTGGAAATGTGTGAACAGAACCTCGGCTATGGAGAAGTCCTTGTTCATGCGGACGCCGGTCACGGTCACGAAGGCCAGACGAGGGTCCTCGATTTCTTCGACCAGTATCCTGGCAATTTCCTGCATGACCTGATCGGCCATCCGGGACGCTCGCCGCCCCTGCGCTCTGTGCATGATTCCGCTCCAAGATGGCGTTCTGGTTTGAGTTTAAGGCTAGGCTCCGGTGCCAGGCTAACATTAGGCCCCGAAGACCTCGACGGAAACATCGGTCAGCTCTTCTGAACTGACGGCCTCAACCATGGCCAGGGCCTTGTTGAGCTGGGCCTCGACCCTCTGTTTGGAGTTGGAGACATGGACCACGGCCAGAAGCAAGGCGTCGCAGTCGTCACTGTCCCCGACTTCGGCCACGGAAACATTGAAGGAGTTTCTGAGCTTGGCCTTCAGACTGTTGGCGATGTTCCGCTTGTCCTTGAGAGACCGGATGTCGTGCAGCCTGAATTTTAGCGTCAGGGCGCCGATGAGCATATGCTTCCCAGATCCAGGTCCGTCGCGGCGTAACTCGTACTGGCCCATAATTGGCGCCTGAGATCGCCATGACTCGTTTAATCCAGCGTTCGTTTTTCCTCGACCTGATCAAAGGCCTCGATGATGTCCCCGACCTTGATGTCGTTGTAGTTCTCGAGGCCGCATCCGCACTCGAAGCCCTTGGTGACTTCCTTGACGTCGTCCTTGAAGCGTTTCAGGGAGCTGAGCTTTCCGGTGTAGATGACCACGCCGTCGCGGAGAAGTCTGATGCGGGCGTTGCGCTGGAGCTTGCCGTCAACAACGGCGCACCCGGCCACCGTCCCGGCCTTGGGCACGCTGAAGGTCTGGCGCACTTCGGCCTGGCCGAGGTAGACCTCTTTGATTTCCGGGGAGAGCATGCCGGACATGGCATCCTTGATTTCTCCGACCAGCTTGTAGATGATATCGTAGAACCGGATTTCAATTTTTTCCTGATCGGCGATTTCCTTGATCTTGGCCGTGGGCCTGATGTTGAAGCCAAGGATGATGGCCGAGGAGGCCGATGCCAGCATGATGTCAGACTCGGTGATGGCTCCGGCACCGCCGTGGATGACCTGGACCTTGATTTCGTCCGTGGAAAGCTTGTGCAAGGACTCGACAACGGCCTCCAGGGAACCCTGGACGTCGGCCTTGACCACGAGGTTCAGGTTTTTGACCTCCTCGTCGGCCTTTGTGGCCAGGAATTTTTCCAGGGTTATCTTGCTTTCCTTGAAGAGATCCTTTTCCCGCTGCTTGCTTTGACGGCTTTCGGCGATTTTGCGGGCCATACGTTCGTCAATCAGGACGGCGAATTCATCGCCGGCCTCGGGTACTCCCTCGAAGCCTTGGATCTCGACGGGAATGGATGGCCCTGCCGAGTTGATCTTGCGTCCTTGGTCGTTGAACAGGGCCCGGACCTTGCCGCTGAAGAGCCCGCAGGCAAAGGGGTCGCCCTGGGAGATGGTTCCTTCCTTTATCAGAACCGTGGCCACCGGGCCTCGTCCCTTGTCCAGGCGGGCTTCCACGATGTGCCCCCGGCCTGGCTTGTTCGGGTTGGCCCGAAGCTCAAGGACTTCAGCTTGAAGCAAGACAAGCTCCAGAAGTTCGTCGATGCCTACCAGTTTTTTGGCCGAAACCTCACAGAAAATCGTGTCGCCGCCCCAGGCCTCGGGGACAAGCCCGTGGTCAGCCAGTTCGCGCATGACCCGTTCAGGATTGGCCCCTTCCTTGTCGATCTTGTTCACGGCCACGACGATGGGCACCTTGGCGGCCTTGGAGTGGTTGATGGCCTCCCTGGTCTGCTCCATGACTCCATCGTCGGCGGCAACCACGAGGATGACTAGGTCGGTGACCTGGGCTCCTCGGGCTCGCATGGCGGTGAAGGCCTCGTGGCCTGGAGTGTCAAGAAAAACGATTTCTCCTCGTTTGGTCCGGACGTGGTAGGCCCCAATGTGCTGGGTGATGCCACCGGCCTCGCTGTCCGTGACCCTGGAGGTACGGATGGCGTCGAGGAGGGAGGTCTTGCCGTGGTCTACATGGCCCATGATGGTAACCACCGGGGGCCTGGGCCTCAGGTCCTCTGTCTTGTCCTCCTCCTTGGGCAGGAGGTAGTCGTCTTCGGAAAAACCGACGTTCTCGACTTCGTAGCCGTACTCGGAGGCGAGAAGGGCCGCGGTTTCCATGTCGATGGACTGGTTGATGGTGGCCATGGTGCCCATGCCCAGCAGGGTCTTGATGAGATCCTGGGCCTTGATGCCCATTTGCTGGGCTAGATCTGCCAGCCTAATGACCTCGTCGATCCGGATTTTTCTTTTGGATGCCTTGATGGGTTGGGTTGTGATCTTGGATTTGGCATCCCGCTGGTCTTGGCCGGCCTTGCCCTTTTTGCCGAGCCGAATCCCTTTCTGGCCAGTTAAGGTCGGAATGGCGTTTTCACGATGGTCATGGTACATTTTGGACGTGTCGACTATACGTTTGCCTTTACGGACCTTGCGTTTTTTGGCAGCGGCGTCACGCTCTCCTCGTTGCACCTTAGGATCGGCTTCGGCCTC
Source organism: Deltaproteobacteria bacterium (assembly GCA_009929795.1). NCBI lineage: Bacteria > Pseudomonadati > Myxococcota > Myxococcia > Deltaproteobacteria bacterium. The sequence goes on from RZZR01000037.1 coordinate 12,945, forward strand.
GTCAATCTTTGCCGCGGGGGCGACCTCGACGGGATCGGGGATGGAAATGATGCGGACCTGTGGAGCGGGCCGGTCCTTTTTCTTTTTGACCTTTTTCTTGGTCTTGGCGGGCTCCCCGCCATCGACGGGGGCAGTTGGCGGCTCCTGGGCCTGGACGTCTTTGTCTGGCGTCGCAACTTCCGGATGTTCGACCGCTTCGGCGGCGGTTTCTTCCACCTGAGGCACAAACACATCGGGGATGGCGGTGCCCTCCGGCTTGGGGGAGGTCTCGGCAGGAGGCTTCTCCTCCCGGCTGGCCACGGGAACGACGATTCGGGCCCCTTGGTGGCGGATCCGGGCCGGTTCGGCGGCAGGAGCCGCTTCGACGGGCAGATCTTCCTCCGGGCGAGCCTCGGTCCGGGCGTCCTGGACCTCGTCCTGATTCTTTTCCGGCCGTGCGTCCCGGCGAGAGCGATGGCGGACAATGACCCCTGGGCGGACCTTACGTTCCTCGACCCGGGGTTTTTCGGCCCGATTCTTGAATTTTTCCTCTGCCGCTTGGGCCTCGGCATCGGTCAGTCCGCTCATGTGGCTCTTGACGCTCACATTGAGTTCCCGAAGCAGGCCGATGAGTTCCCTGTTCGATATGCCCAGCTTCAGGGAAAGATCCCTGACCCGAATTTTCGCACCCATGCCTTTCGCTACCCCCTACGTTTCTTTCGAGCCGCCCCGAAGGCGGCCATCTTGACCTTGCACGCCTCGTTCGCGCAGAGGTAGAATCCCCTGCCCGGTGCGCGTCCTGTGAGGTCTGGAACCAGTTTGTCGCTTCCGTTCATGATCCGAACATACCGGGTCAGCTCCGACTTTGAAAACCGCTGTCGGCAGATGACGCACATGCGGACCGGAACGTGACCGGGTGCGCGGTCCCCGGTTGTTGTATCTCGTTTCACTTATCAGGGCCTGTCGGCTCCTCGTCGGTCTTTTCCGGGCCATCATCCTCTCGGTCCGGTTTTGGAGCTCCTTGGTCTTCCTGTCCGTCTTCTTCGAAGTCTCCATCCTTGGGCTCTGCCGGGGCCTTGAGCAGGAGGTTCAGGGCAGCCTTGATTCCGACCAGATTGGTCTCGTTCAGGCCCGCGATCTGCTGGAGCAGTTCGTCGTCGCTGAGTGCCGCCAGGTCTTCGATCCTGGTGATGCCAGCCTGAAGGAAGTTGTCCACGGGTAGATCGGCGACGCTGGCGACCTGTTCCAGGCCTTGCGAGCCGGGATGCAGGGTCCCGAACTTCGTTTCGGTGAAGACATCAATGTGCCACCCCAAAAGCCGGGAGGCGAGCTTCACGTTCTGTCCTTTGCGGCCGATGGCGGGCGTGAGCTGGTCGTCGGGCACCACGACCTCCAGAGACTTATTGTCGTCATCGACCATGATCTTGGATATTCGGGCCGGAGAGAGAGCGTTGACCGCATAGGTGGCGATCTCCGGGTGCCAGAGGACGATGTCGATGCGTTCCCCGCGGAATTCCTGGACGATGTTCTGAATCCTGGATCCCTTGACCCCGACGCAGGCCCCGACCGGATCGACGTCGGAATCGGTCGAGAGCACGGCGACCTTGGCCCGTAGGCCGGGATCCCTGGCAACGCCCATGATCCTGACTGTGTGGTCGGCTACCTCGGGTACTTCACGGCGGAACAGGGCGGACATGTAGTCGGTGTGGGACCTGGAGACGATGATCTGCGGGCCTCGGCCCTCCTTGCGAACCTCGATGACATAGGCCTGGACCCGGTCACCCTGGCGAAACCGTTCCTTGGGTATTTGCTGTTCCCTGGGAAGGAGGGCCTCGGTCCGGCCAAGGTTGATGATCCATCCGGACCGGTCACGTCGTTGGATAATCCCGCTCACGATTTCTCCGACACGGTCCTTGTATTCCTCGTAGATGATTTCCTGTTCGGCATCCCGCATCCGCTGGATAATGACCTGCTTTGCCGCCTGGGCAGCGATGCGGCCGAGGTCAGAGACGACCATTTTGAAGCCCATCTCGTCGTCGATCTCGACGTTGGGATCATGCTCGCGGGCTTCGGCCAGGACGATCTCGGTGTTGGGATCGGCTAGCTCCTCGACGACAATCTTGAACTGGTAGACGTCGATGTTCCCGGTTTCCTCGTTGAAGCTGACCTCAATGTCGAGGTCGTCTCCGTATTTTTTGGCCACCGAGGCTCTGATGGCCTGTTCTAGGGTGTCCACGAGAAGATCGCGGTCAATGCCGCGGTCCTTGCTAATTTGGTCGATGGCTTTTTTCAGCTCAATGTTCATACTCATGGTTTCTCCGATCGCTTTGCCGACGAACGGTCGGCAAAGTCACCGTCGTTATTCGGACTGGTCGACGTACGCTCGCGGTGGAAAGGATCATCGACGACCAAGTTGACGCTCTTGATTTCGTTCCATGCAAACGTTTCGGTCCCCTGTTCGGCTTTGATGCGAAAGATTCCATCGTCGAGAACGGCATCAAGGGCCCCCCGGAAGGTCTTGGCCCCTTGGCGGGGGATCTGCAGGCGGACGAGAACCGTTTCGCCCACGTAGCCGGCCAACTGTCCAGGCTCGAAAAATCGTCGTTCCATTCCCGGCGATGAAACCTCCAATCTATACCGTCCGGGCATGACGTCCTCAACGTCGAGGAGCAACCCGATCTTACGGCTCAATTCGGCACACCGCTCCACGCTCACTCCTCCGGGCTCGTCCACATAGATCCTGAGGACTCCGGTCCGCCCCGGGGCTGTATGACACTCGACGCCCCAGAGGTCGAGGCCGAGGTCGATGCATATGGGGGCGATCAGGGCCTGTACGCGGTCGGGGGCTGTATACGTTTGGTCGGACATAGAAGCCTCCGCTCGTGCGCGCTAAGCTGGAGCCGGGCGGGCTTTTTGGGCCTTTGCACCGTGAGTTTCCGGTGGCACGAAGGCTTGTGCTAAAAAAAAAGTGGGCCGAATCGGCCCACTCCCGATGAAAACCACAGGTTCATTGATTCAAGGAGTGGAGCGGATGACGGGGGTCGAACCCGCGACACCAAGCTTGGGAAGCTTGTACTCTACCAACTGAGCTACATCCGCTCGATCAGGAGGGCTTCTACATCACCGGGTGGGTGTTCTGTCAAGTGATTTGGCGACCCGCCAATTTTTTTCTTGCCAACACCGGAAGGAACGTATATTTTCATACGCTTTCATCCCGCACGCCCGGAGATAATTGGGTGTCCAGGTTATGGACGGCCCGGGCGGAGGAAAAACCCAGGAGGTTCAGTAGTATGGGCTATGTCACTATGAAGGAGATGCTGGAGACCGGAGTCCACTTCGGCCACCAGACTCGGAGGTGGAATCCCAAGATGCGTCCTTATATTTTCGGTGCGCGCAAGGGGATTCACATCATCGATTTGCAGCAGACCGTCAAGCTTTTTCAGGATGCCTATGATTTCGTGGCCGACACCGTGGCCGAGGGAGAGCAGGTCATCTTCGTCGGCACCAAGCGCCAAGCCCAGGACGTGGTCCGTGCCGAGGCCGAGCGGGCCGGCATGTTTTTTGTTACCAACAGGTGGTTGGGCGGGACATTGACGAATTTTCAGACAATCAGCCGGAGTGTCGATCGTCTCAAGAAGCTCGAAACCATGTTCGAGGATGGAAGCACCGAACGCTTCGTGAAGAAGGAGGTGCTGGGGATGAGTCGGGAGGTTTCCAAGCTGAACGACGTGCTTGGCGGTATCAAGGACATGGAGAAGATGCCCGGCGCCGTCTTTATCATTGATCCTAACCGGGAGGAGATCGCAGTCAAGGAATGCCGCAAGCTTGGGATACCGATCGTGGCCGTGGTCGACACCAATTGCGATCCCGATGTGATCGATTACATCATTCCTGGAAATGACGATGCGATTCGGGCCATCAAGCTTTTTGCCGGGGCCATTGCCGATGCGTGCCTTGAGGGGCAGGGCAGGAGGAAGGAATCGGCCGCGTCGAAAAAGTCCGAACCCGTTTCCGAGAAGACGGTATCAGCCAATGTCGATACCGACGATGATAATGAGGAGGATGATCGTAAATGAGCATTTCAGCACAGATGGTCAAGGCCCTTCGCGACAAGACTGGGGCGGGAATGATGGATTGTAAGAAGGCCTTGGTGGAGTGCAACGGGGACGATGAGCGCGCCGTGGCGTGGCTTCGCGAAAAAGGGCTGGCCAAGGCCCAGAAAAAAGCCGGTCGAGCGACATCGGAAGGCTGGATTGGTTCGTACATTCACTCCAACGGCAAGATCGGAGTCATGGTCGAGCTGAAGTGTGAGACGGATTTCGTGGCCAAGAACGAGCTGTTTCTGGCTACCGCCAAAGACATTGCCATGCAGATCGCGGCGGCTTCTCCGCTTTGCGTAAGTTCCGACGAGATTCCTGAAAAGGTTCTGGCCCAGGAAAAAGAGATCTATATGGCCCAGGCTCTGGACGAAGGGAAGCCGGCAAACATCGCCGAGAAGATCGTCGAAGGTCGGCTGAAGAAATTCTGCAAGGAAGTCTGTCTTCTGGACCAGGCCTTTATCAAGGATGATTCTAAGACCATTCAAGACCTGGTCAACGACTTGGTGGCCACCCTGGGTGAGAACATCCAAATCGGACGGTTTCATCGTATGGTTCTGGGGGCTGAGTAGCAGCCGACAACAAAGGGGGCCTTTGGCCCCTTTTTTTTTGCCCAATTTTCCTGTAAGCGTCACGCACCAATCAGACAGACAGGATTCAAATGTCACAATTGCAGTACTCTAGGATTCTTCTTAAGCTGAGCGGGGAAGCCCTGGCCGGGGAACGCGGATTTGGCATCGATCCAGAAACCATCCGATCCGTGAGTGAGGAATTGGTCGAGGTGGCCAACCTTGGCGTTCAGATGAGCATCGTCATCGGGGGTGGCAATATTTTTCGGGGGGTGTCGGCCTCCTCTCAGGGCATGGATCGGGCCTCGGCCGACTACATGGGCATGCTGGCCACGGTCATGAATGCCTTGGCGGTCCAGGACCACATGGAGAAAATGGGTGTACCGACCCGAGTGATGACGGCCATCAGCATGCAGGAGGTGGCCGAACCCTATATCCGGCGCCGTGCCGTTCGGCATCTGGAAAAGGGACGGGTGGTCATCTGCGCCGCTGGGACCGGGATTCCGTATTTCACCACTGATACGGCCGCGGTGATCCGGGCCTTGGAGCTCAAGGCCACGGCCATCCTTAAGGCCACCAGGGTTGACGGGGTCTATGACAAGGATCCTGAAAAGTATGCCGACGCGGTCCGGTACGATCGTTTGACCCACATAGAGGTCCTGCAGCAAAGACTTCGGGTCATGGATTCGGCGGCCATCTCCCTGTGCATGGACAACGACCTGCCCATTGTCGTGTTCAACCTTTTCCGCAAGGGGAACATCAGGAGGGTCGTCATGGGCGACAGTGTCGGGACGACTGTAAAAGGAGAGTAGCCATGGATGCAGTGTACAAAGAGTGCCGTGAGAGGATGCAGAAGGCCATCGACACCCTTAGCCGGGAATTCGGCAAGCTTAGAACGGGTCGGGCCACCACGACCTTGGTGGACGATATCCGTGTCGATTACTACGGAACCCCCACTCCGATCAATCAACTGGCTTCGGTCACCGTACCGGATAGTCGGACCATCAGCATCCAGCCCTGGGATAGAAACGCCTTCGGAGAGGTTGAAAAAGCCATCCAGAAATCCGACCTCGGCCTCAACCCGGTCAATGACGGCAAGACCATCCGCATCAGCCTGCCGATTCTGACCGAGGAGCGCCGCAAGGACCTGGTCAAGGTGGCCAAGAAGTTCACCGAGGACTGCAAGGTTGCCATTCGGACCGTCCGCAGAGAACTCAATGACAAGTTGAAGAAGATGAAGAACGACAAGGAGATTTCCGAAGACGAAATGCATACCGGTCAGAGTGAGATCCAGACCCTCACGGACGGGTATGTCAAAAAATCTGACGAGGTCCTGGCCGAAAAGGAAAAAGAGATCATGGAGATCTGAACCTGGGCGGCCGCGAGAAGGCCTCCTCGCGGACCCGACTCCATATGCCAATGTTCGGCCGGCCAAATCCGACAGGATGGCCGGTCGTCACGTTTCAAGTTGGGAACAACCATCGAACAATGACCCAGACCCACCCACATATCAATCATCTGGCATGCATCATGGACGGCAACGGCCGTTGGGCCAGCAGTCGTGGCCTTTCCCGAAGCGAAGGCCATCGGGCCGGGGCCGACGCTGCCAGGGAGATCGTTCGGCATTGTCGGAACAGGGGCCTCGGGTATTTAACCCTGTACGCTTTTTCCAAGGAGAACTGGAGGCGTCCGGGCTCGGAAGTGTCTTTCCTCTTCGATCTGCTTCGTTCGTTCGTGCAACGGGAGCTGAATTCGCTCATGGAGCAGAACATTCGTCTTATTGTTCTCGGAGACACCGGCCCATTGCCCCTGGCCACCAGGACCGCCGTGGGCCACGCCTGCCGGACGACGGCAGGGAACAGCGGAATGGTCCTGAACATGGCCCTGAACTACTCCGGCCGGGACGAGATCGTCAGGGCATGCCGGACTATCGTTGCCAGCAAGATACCCCCGGACAGGATCGATGAGGATGTGTTTTCCTCGAACCTCTACACGGCAGGGCAGCCGGATCCTGACCTGATCATCAGGACGAGCGGCGAGATCCGTCTCAGTAATTACCTTCTTTTCCAGGCCGCCTACAGCGAGCTGTTTTTTACGGACACTCTGTGGCCGGACTTCACGCCCCGGGAGCTGGACGAAATCATCGCCACCTTCCGTCAACGCAGGAGGCGCTTCGGAGGTTTGGATTCGGACTCCGAGGAGGAGATACATGCAGGGACCAACTGAACAGGCCCAAGCACCGGCCGAAAACTCCCATCGGCGGCGAATTCTGACCTCAATTGTACTTTTGCCGGTACTTGGCGGCATCCTTTTTTGGGGTGGGTCGGCATTTGTCCTGGCCCTCATTCCGGTTTCCTGCCTTGGACTTTGGGAGCTCTATGGCCTTGTCTGGGGGGCTCGCGAAGAAATCTCACTCAAATGGGTCGGAACCATCCTGACTGCATCGACCATGGCCCTGCTTCCATGGCTTCCCAGGGAGGCGGTTTTACCGTGGCTGTTGTTTTGGGCATTGGCGACTTCCGCGGTTCTCTTCCTGGCCCGCTTGTCTCGGGATCCGGCTACGGCCAGGATGGAACCGTTTTTTTTCTATGTCTTTGGACTGGTCTATGTACCAGGTATGCTCGGCCTGTTCTGGTTTCTGGATCGGACGGAGGTCGTTCTTGTTCTGCTGGCGGCCTTTGCCACGGATACTGGAGGGTTCTACTGCGGTCGGTTCTGGGGGCGTTCCAAAATCTGGCCTGCAGTCAGTCCAAAAAAAACCTGGGAGGGTTCCCTCGGCGGTATGGGGCTGACCGTGGCGGTATGCGTCGCCTTCGGACTCTGGATCGGTACCTCCGTGATGGTGGCGGTGTTCTTTGGGATTATTCTCAATCTTGGGGCCCAGCTTGGTGATTTTTTCGAGTCCGGCCTGAAGCGATGGGCCGGGAAAAAAGACTCCGGCCCCTTCCTTCCAGGACACGGAGGCATCCTGGACCGCATTGATAGTATTCTCTTTTGCCTGCCGGTCTATCTGCTGGCCAGGGCATTTCATCCGTTTCACTAGAGGATTGACTCATGCGCATGGGCTATATCTCCCGTCTTGATGTTTCCTCCCTGCTGGCCCGCCCAAGGCGCAGGATCGTGATCCTCGGTTCGACCGGAAGCATCGGCCGGTCGGCCCTGGACGTGATTCGTCGCGATACCGGTGCCTTTGAAGTCCTCGGCCTGGCTGGGGCCAGGAATTTGAAACTTCTGGCCGAACAGGCCGCAACCTGGAGGCCGACCATTCTGTCCGTGCTGGAACCTGAAGACGAGAGTTCCCTACGCGGGCTTCTTCCCCGAGACTACAAGCCGGAGATTCTGTCCGGCGCCGAAGGGTATTGCGCAATGGCCGGGCATCCGGATGCCGACATGGTTCTTTCGGCCCAGGCCGGCGCGGCAGGTTTGGCGCCGACTTTGGCCGCAATCGAGGCCGGAAAGGTCGTGGCCCTTGCCAACAAGGAATCCATGGTTCTGGCCGGGCCGGTGATCAAGAAGGTCTGCGTCCGCTCAGGGGCGGTTATCCTCCCGGTGGACTCGGAGCACAATGCCCTGTTCCAGGCCCTGCAGGGGCACAACCCCCGGGAGGTGGACCGCATACTCCTCACGGCCTCGGGCGGCCCGTTCCGGTCTTATGGTCCGGATGCCTTGCAGGAGGTTACCCCGGCGCAGGCCCTTCGGCATCCGAACTGGGCCATGGGGCCTAAAATCACCATCGATTCGGCCACATTGATGAACAAGGGACTCGAGTTGATCGAGGCGGTCTACCTTTTCGACTGCGGAGTGAGCATGATCGAGATCCTCATCCATCCGCAGAGCATCGTCCATTCGATGATCCAGTACCGGGACGGTTCAGTTCTTGCTCAGATGGGTCCGCCGGACATGAGAATCCCGATTTCCTATGCGTTACATTTCCCTCTCCGGGGCCCGGCCGGGGTGAACCCTCTCGATTTTTTCGAAGTTGGCGCCCTGACATTCGAGCGGCCTCGAGAGGACGTATTCCCTGCCTTGCGTCTGGCCAGGGAAGCCATTGCCGCCGGGCCTGACTTCCCAGTAGTTTTGAACGCGGCCAATGAAGTGGCCGTGCAGGCCTTTTTGGACGGCAGAATACCTTTTACCGCCATCGTGGACATTTCCCGTCGGGCATTGGACGCCCATCGGCCTGCTCCGGCCAGGAATGTCGACGAGATTTTGGCCATGGACGCGGATACCAGACGACTGGCCACGGAAATGCTCGATTCGGGAGGCGTTATTCGATCATGATCTCATTCGTCCAGAGCGCGGCCGCCGTTGTTTTCGTCCTCGGTCTGCTCATCTTTTTCCATGAACTCGGCCACTATGCCGTCGCCAGGATGCTGGGGGTCGGAGTGAAGTGCTTTTCCCTCGGATTTGGTCCCCGCCTGCTGGGTTGGAAACGAGGAATGACCGACTACCGGGTGTCGGCCGTCCCGTTGGGCGGCTACGTCCGCCTTGTGGGAGACGAAGGTCCTGACGAGGGCTATCCTGATGCGGCCAGCTTCGCACTTCGTCCGGCTTGGCAAAGGATGGCCATCGTGGCTGCCGGGCCGATCTTCAATTTTGTCCTGGCCTGGTTCATATTCTGGGGCATATTCTGGGCCAACGGGCAGGCGGAGTTGGTCCCCAGGATCGGAACGGTTCAGGAGGACAGCGCGGCCCAGAGAGCCGGCATCGAGCCCGGGGACTTGATCGTTTCCATCGACGGCCTTTCTGCTCCATATTGGAGTGACCTTCTGAATCATGTCCAAGACAGCGGCGGCCGGACTTTGATGCTCGAACTGGAACGGGGCGGTCAGGTTATGAGGGTCAGCGTCACGCCGATGATGCAGGATCGCAAAAATATTTTTGGCGAGTCGAAGATGATTCCCATGATCGGAGTCACTCCGTCCGGTGAAGTGGTGGACATCCCGCTGGGCCTTTTGGCATCGGCCGAGGCCGGGCTGGTTCAAACCTGGATGCTCATTCGTCTGACCGTGCTCGGACTTGTCAAGTTGGTACAGCGGGTCGTTCCCCTAGACAATGTCGGTGGGCCGATCATGATCGCCCAGTTGGTGGCTGAACAAGTTGAAAACGGCGTTATCCATCTTTTTTCGTTGGCGGCTCTGATCAGTGTCAATCTAGGTCTTCTCAACCTCTTGCCCATTCCGGTTCTGGACGGTGGACATATTCTCTTTTATGCTATCGAAATGATCCGAGGTCGTCCCTTGAACGAACGGATGCGACAGGCGGCCGTCCGTGTCGGCCTGGCCGCCTTGGTTGGGCTTATGGTTCTGGCGACGTTCAACGACATACTGCGTACTTTTCGGTAGTCGATGTATCTGGCCGTCAATGCCACCGATTCCCATGTCCAAGTCGTCTTGGCCGCCGGACAGCGGGGAATGCTCTACGGAGAGGAGCGGTTCGGCCAAGGTCGAGCCATGGCCTTTGTTGGTGTCATGACCCAGAGGGTTCTTGACGTGGCTGGGGTGAAACCGCATGACCTGCACGGCGTGGCGGTCGTGGTTGGCCCAGGCAGTTTCACCGGCATCAGGATCACAGCGTCTTTCGTCTATGGTTTGGCCAAGTCAACTGAACTGCCGACGGCCTCTGTATCCAGTTTGGAGCTTTGGGCCGAGGAAGTCAGTTCCGGGCTGTCTCGACAAGGGAAAACCTGGGTCGCAATCCAGGCGAGGCAAGGTCAGTCCATTGTCCAGTGTTTCGAACTAGGCCCCAAGCCAAGGCCCTTGACGATACCGCGCCTGATGAAATGTTCCGAATTGGAGACGATTCTTCAGGGGCGTATGGATTCGGGTGAGTTTTGCCTGGCAGGAACCGCGGTTAAGGCCTCGGATGAGAATTTTTTTCGTGGACATATATACGGTAGGAACCGCACTTCGCTTCGGAGTCTGGCAACCATGGCCTTGCGGGCCGGATATGGGGACGAAGATTTGACCATGTTTTATGGACGTCCGGCCGACGCTGAATTGTGCAGAAAGGTCATTGAATTTGGGAGAGGGATTTAATTATTAATAAAAATAATATGTTATGAAATACGCTCGATTAATTTTTTTTAGAGTGCGGCTTGATGGCCGGGTAATGATGGGGTAAGGCCTTTGAAAAACCGGAGGGGAACATGAGCGGGTTTATGTTGACAGAGGAAAAAGTGAACAGGCTGGA
>RZZR01000038.1 GCA_009929795.1 Deltaproteobacteria bacterium
CTCCCCAAAACACCTTCTCGGGACCGACCATTGATGCGTTTTCAGCCCAAGGACCAAGAAATCTGTGGATGAAGTCCGAAGACAAGAAGCCTTGAACAGTCTCATCCACGATCCGTTCTCCGAGATCCTGCCCCTGGGCATAATACCCTGGATCCTGGGGCAAATTCAACACGTCCGGGATATCCGGCAGTGGACCTTTTGGGCAACAGGCTCCGAAGAGGACCATCAAGAAAACAACGTGAATCATTGATGGGAACCGGGCAAAAAAACGCATGATCTGCTCCTGACAAAGGTGGAACTTGCCCGAAAAAGGCCGCTCAGGCCAAGTTGACACCCACCGAGGGCTTGACCTAAAAAGATCGTTTCGCCTGCGGCGAGAGTGGCGGAATTGGTAGACGCACTGGCCTTAGGAGCCAGCGGCCTAGCCGTGAGAGTTCGAGTCTCTCCTCTCGCACCAGCCCGACACGACCTGGAAAACCATCCCCTCACGCAAGGAGGACAAGGACTGCCATGAACTATGCCAATGAAGAACTATCCCCTGTGAAGCGCAAGGTCAATGTGACCGTGCCAAAGGAAGAGGTCAACGCGGCCCTCGGAGCGACCATCGCCATGTATCGTCGGGATGCGGACATCAAGGGCTTCCGCAAGGGCAAGGTACCGAGCAAGCTCATTGAGTCTAGGTTCCAGGAACGTATCTACCATGAGGCGACAACCGACCTGATCAATGTTCATATCAACGATATCATGAACGAACTAAAGCTCCTCCCTCTCGGCGGTATTGAGATGGAAGACGGAGGAAAACTGGTTCGGGACGAGGAGTTCAGCTACTCGTTCACCTTCGAGGTCGCCCCGGAATTCAGCCTTCCGGAGTACCGAGGCCTGGCCGTTGAGGAGGAAGAGGTCGCCGTTTCCGAGGACGAAATCTCCGCGGTCATCGACCGTATCCGGGACAACGTGGCCGTACCCTCCATTGTCCGCGTGGATCGGCATCCCAAACCCGGAGACATCGTGTCCATCGATTTTCAGGGGCTTGAAAACGGCGAACCCATCGCCGGGGTTGGGGCCCAGAACTTTGATCTGCGCCTTGGCCAAGGCGGGGCACTGCCCGAATTCGAGTCCGTCGTCATGGAAATGCTTCCGGGCCAGACCAAGGAGTCCGACCTGACTTTTCCCAAGGACTTCGTTGGGGAATCCTTGGCCGGCAAGACCGTGACCATGCGAATCACCCTGAACGCCATCAAGGAAAAAAACCTGCCCGAACTCAGCGATGACTTGGCGCGCAAGGCCGGAGGATTCGAAAGCCTTGAGCAACTCCGCAAATCCATTTCCGAATCGTATACCAATGCCCGCAAGGATATGAGCAAGAGCGTGGCGCAGAAGACCCTTCTGGACGCCATCAAGGCCCAGGTCGACTTTGAATTGCCGCAATCCTTAGTGGAAGGCCATGTCAACGCCAAGCTCGACGAGACCCGGGACAAGCTCGAGCGTCAGGGCAAGAGCTTTGCCTCCCTCGGCAAATCCCCCGAGGAGATCCGGGCCGAACTGAAGCCCGAAGCCGAAGCTCTGGTCAAATCCCAGCTCGTTCTCCTGGCCATCGCCAAACAGGAAAACCTGACCGTTCAGCCGCAGGAAGTGGAAAGCCATCTCCGACGTCAGGCCATGTCCATGGGGCAGGACTACAACGCGCTGCGCGACTACCTCGAGGCCAACAACATGATCGTCCCGCTCAAGGACAAACTCCTGGCGGACAAGGCCATGGACCTTGTCTACGCCAATGCCCAGGTAACCAGAGTTCCCCCGGCTTCGAGGGCAAAGGATAACGAAAAGGCTGGCCAGGAAGAGACCGCCGCCTCGACCGAAAACGCCTGATTCCGGCCCGGATCCGGCCTGGTTCCGTGTCCCGCACGGTCCGGATCCGGTTTGCCTCCCGGCTTGCGCGGTATTAGGTTACAAACATGGAGTTCGGGATCGACATCCTCCAGCCAGCCTCCACGTCCGTCATGGGTCATTTCCGCCAGCCAACAAGACACTGCACATTCAACCGGCATCTTTCGCCGATCCACCGGAGACTTCCATGTCCTACATCACCATCCCCACGGTCATCGAAACCACCGGCCGCGGCGAACGGGTCTACGACATCTATTCGAGACTCCTCAAGGACCGCATCGTTCTTCTGGGCACGGCCGTTGACGACCACGTGGCCAACCTCATCTGCGCCCAGCTCCTCTTTCTGGAGTCCGAAAATCCTGAAAAACAGATCAACCTGTATATCAACTCACCTGGTGGCTCGGTTACTGCAGGTATGGCCATCTACGACACCATGCAGTACATTTCTTCCCCGGTGGCCACCCTCTGCCTTGGGCAGGCGGCCAGCATGGCCGCTCTGCTCCTGGCGGCCGGGGAAAACGGATCCCGGTTCGCCCTGCCCAACAGCAGAATTCTCATCCACCAACCCATGGGCGGATTTCAGGGACAGGCAACAGACATCGACATCCACGCCAGGGAGATCATTCGACTGAAATCACGTCTGAACGAGATTCTGGCCCATCACACAGGCATGGAACTGGCCAAGGTCGAACAGGACACGGACCGCGACTACTACATGGGAGCGGACAAGGCCAAGGAGTACGGTATCATCGACAGAGTCCTGACCTCCCGCAAGGAAATCTCAGGGGACTAACACCACATTTCCAAAAGATATCAACACCAGTCCGGAGACGACGACACCATGGCAACCAAAAAAGGCAAGTACACCCGCGACCTGGCCTGTTCTTTCTGCGGCAAGATACAAGATGAGGTCCAGCGACTCGTGGCCGGCCCCAACGTCTACATATGCAACGAGTGCATCCGCCTCTGCGAGGAAATCATTCGCCAAGATAACGAAAAAGAGGCCGTCGATCCCGAGGCCATGCCCACGCCCCAGGAGATCAAGACTGCCTTGGATGAATACGTTATCGGCCAGGAAGAAGCCAAGAAGGTTTTGTCCGTCGCCGTCTACAACCACTACAAGCGCATCCGCTACAGCGGCAGCGGTGGTCAGGACGATGTCGAACTGGACAAGAGCAACATCCTTCTCGTTGGCCCCACCGGAAGTGGCAAGACTCTTCTGGCCAGGACTCTGGCCAGGGTTCTCAAGGTGCCCTTCGCCATCGCCGATGCCACGACCCTGACCGAGGCCGGCTACGTCGGCGAGGACGTTGAGAATATCCTCGTCCAGCTCGTTCAGAACGCAGACTACGACTTGAACGCAGCGTCCAAAGGCATCGTCTACGTGGACGAAATCGACAAGATCGCCCGGAAGGCCGACGGGCCGTCCATCACCAGGGACGTTTCCGGCGAAGGAGTCCAGCAGGCCCTTCTGAAGATCATCGAGGGCACCGAGGCCAACATTCCGCCCAAGGGTGGGCGAAAGCACCCCCAGCAAGAATTCATCCGTCTGGACACCACCAATATCCTCTTCATCGTCGGAGGGGCATTCATCGGTCTGGAAAACATCATCAAATCCAGGATGCAGGGTAGCACCATGGGCTTCGACTCCAAGGTCGGGACGAGTTCCGAAATGCGGACCGACGAGATTCTCGCCCAGGTCCATCCCAACGACCTCATCCGCTTCGGACTCATCCCCGAGTTCATCGGCCGCATTTCGGTGGTTTCGGCCCTGAACGAACTGGACGAGAACGATCTGATCCGTATCCTCCTGGAACCCAAGAACGCCCTGATCAAGCAGTATCAAAAGATGTTCGAGCTGGACAACGTCCGCCTCAAGTTTACCCAGAACGCCCTCAAGGCCGTTGCCGAACAGGCCATCCAGCGCAAGACCGGAGCCCGTGGTCTGCGCAATGTCTTGGAAAGCGTCATGCTTTCGATCATGTACAAACTGCCGTCCATGACAGGTGTCAAGGAATGCGTCGTCAACCGGGCCGTGGTCGAAAAGAAACTGGAGCCCATCCTGTTCTTCCACCAGCAAGCCCGATCGGCCTGAGGCCGGACGGCCGACGGAACCATATTCGAGGAGGCCCGTACATGTCTGCAGAATCAAGGCCCTCGACCCGCAAGGGTTTTCAAGGCCGAATCGTTCCGGCAATGTTTCTGAGGGAAGTGGTTATGTTCCCTGGGGCCATTGTCCCTCTCTTTGTCGGACGCAAGGCCTCCATCCAAGCCATCGAAGCCTCCCTGGCCGGCTACGACAAGACCATCTTTCTGGTAACCCAACAGAACCCAAACGCTGAGTCGCCGGCACCGGAAGAGCTCTTCGAGGTCGGCGTCCTCAGCAAGATCCTCCAGATGCTCCGCCTTCCGGACGGAACCATCAAGGTCCTCTTCGAGGGCCTCGGCAGGGCCACTGTTTCCTGGCTCCCTTCGTCCCAGGCCGACGTGATCCTGGCTCGGGCAAAGCTCATCGATGAGCACGAGCCGCCATCATCCTCCGAGGCCGAGGCATTGATCAGAGGAGTTCACGAAACCCTCGGCCGATACACCAAGATAAACCCCAAGCTCTCCCAGGAGAGCTCCCTGGCCATGTCCTCTATTGGAGCCCCAGGGCGTTTGGCCGACGCTGTGGCTCCCCATCTCAAAATCGGATTCGACAAAAAACAGGAGATCCTCGAGGTCATCTCCCCTTTGAAACGCCTGGAACTCGTCTATGGCTTTCTCCAGCAGGAAATCGACATCTTCAATCTGGAGAAGAAGATCAAGGCCAGGGTCAAGAAGCAGATGGAGCGAAACCACAAAGAGTATTTCCTCGGCGAACAGATCAAGGCCATTCAGAAGGAAATGGGCCGGGAAACCGATCCCAAGGCCGAACTGGACGCACTGGAAGCCCGCATGAAGGAGAAAAATCTTCCCGACCAGGCCCGGGAAAAAGGTCTCCAGGAAATCCGGAAACTCCGCCAGATTTCTCCCCAGGCTGGTGACTACTCCGTTTTGCTGACCTACGTCGAATGGATTCTGGCTCTACCATGGAACGAGGTCGACGAAACGGCCATCGACATCGCCGAGGCCGCCAAAAGACTCGACGAGGACCACTATGGCCTGGAAAAACCAAAGGAGCGTATTCTCGAGTACCTGGCCGTTCAGAATCTGGTCACCAAGATGCGCGGCCCAATCCTCTGCTTTGTCGGCCCCCCTGGAGTCGGCAAAACATCCCTCGCCAAATCCATTGCCCGAGGTGCAGGCCGCGAATTCGTCCGCCTTTCCCTGGGAGGGGTCCGGGACGAGGCCGAAATCCGGGGCCACAGAAGGACCTACGTCGGAGCCCTGCCCGGCAAGATTATCCAGTCCCTCAAGAGAGTTCATTTCAACAATCCCGTCTTCTGCCTGGACGAAGTGGACAAAATGAGCACGGACTTCCGGGGCGACCCCTCCTCGGCGCTATTGGAAGTCTTGGATCCAGAGCAGAACAAGGCTTTCGGCGATCACTACCTGGACCTGGACTACGATTTGTCCCGGGTCTTCTTCATCACCACGGCCAACAGCCTCCACGGGATCCCCCTGCCGTTGCAGGACCGCATGGAAATCATCACTCTTCCCGGCTACCTTGAAACCGAAAAAATGAAGATCGCCCAGAACTTTCTGATCCCGAAACAAATCCGGGAACACGGACTCAAACCCGAAAACATCTCCCTATCGCCGAAAGCGGTTCAGGAGATCATCCGCTGCTACACCCGGGAATCCGGGGTCAGAAACCTCGAACGGGAACTGGCCTCCATTTGCCGCAAGGTGGCCCGCAAATTGGTCGAATCCAATGATTTTGAACGTACGGTTCACATTCCCAAAAGCGGGTTGACCGGCTTTCTGGGCGTACCCAAATTCCGATACGGCGAGAGGGAAGCCGCCCCTCAGATCGGGGTTGCCACAGGCCTGGCCTACACGCAAACGGGAGGCGAACTTCTTCTCGTCGAGGTGGCCCTGATGCCCGGATCGGGAAAGATCGAGATCACCGGCAAACTCGGCGAAGTCATGCAGGAGAGCGCCAAGGCGGCCCTGAGCTATGTCCGCTCAAGAGCCGAAATTCTGGGGCTCAAACTCGAATTCTACAAAGAGATCGACGTCCACATCCACGTGCCCGAGGGTGCCACCCCCAAGGACGGACCTTCGGCCGGCATCACCCTCTGTACCTCCTTGGTGTCGGCCCTGCTGGCCCGACCGGTCCGCAACGATCTGGCCATGACCGGCGAAATCACCCTTAGGGGACGGGTCCTGCCTATTGGAGGCCTGCGGGAAAAACTTCTGGCCGCCAGACGGGGGCTCGTCTCAAAGGTTCTCATCCCGGCCGAGAACGAGCGAGACCTCAAGGAGGTCCCTGAAAGCGTCAAGAAGGGTCTGACCATAGTCCCGGTCAAAAACATGGATCAAGTTTTGTGCGAGGCGTTGGTCGACACCACCCCTGAAACCCTGTTCTGTACCCGGGAGGCTCCGCCTCTCTTTTCGCTTCGTCTGCTCAGAGAAGACGGCAGGCCAACGGCTCAGTGACCCGTCGACGCCATCGCCCTACGTCACATTGATCACCAACTGAAGCGAACAGACGCATGCCCTCCCCGGGTTTTTCATTCTGGGATCGGATTCGGCGCTGGGTACGATACGGGTATCTGCGGATCATCCGTATCAAGGCCCCGCCCGAGTCCATCGCCCTGGGCCTTGCCGTCGGGGTCTTTGTCGGATGTCTCCCCGTCGTGCCCTTTCAGACCGTCCTCGCCCTGGCCTTGGCTTTTTTTTGTCGATGTAGCAAAATCGCGGCCGCCTTGGGGACCTGGGTCTCAAATCCGGCCAACATGGTCTTTCTCTACTACCTATTCTTCAAGGTCGGGTCGTTGATCGTTCCCAGCCCAGGCGGAAGGCTCGATCCCACGGCAGTGTCCATGACCGACATGCTCCGCCATGGCTGGAGTCTTTTTTTGACCATGTTCGTCGGCGGCTTTCTGGTCGGCATTCCCAGTGCGGTGATCACCTACTTCCTGGCCTTCAAGGCCATTCGGAGCTTTCTCATCCGAAAGGCCAAAAGGCGCATGGAACGACTTCGACAAAGGCCCCGGCCATGATCCAGGCCAAAAAATGCCTCGGGCAACATTTCCTTCAAGACCAGACCATCGCCCGAAGAATCGTCCAGGCCCTTGACGCTCGTCCGGAAGACCCGGTTCTGGAGATAGGTCCCGGCACGGGGGCCCTGACTCGTCACCTTCTCCCTCGGCCGGGCTTCTATCTCGGGCTTGAAAAAGATGGCCATCTGGCCCGTAGCATGGCTGAAAATCATCCGGACGCTGCGTTCGCCAACATTGATGCCCTAGATTTCTGCTGGGAGAAAACCTCGGCAATTCCTGGAATCAAAATTATCGGCAATCTCCCCTACAATGTTGCATCTCCCCTTATCTGGGAAATGGTCAGCAGGGTTCCAGACATGTCCAAAGGAATTTTCATGGTCCAGAAGGAGGTTGCTGAACGGATCTGCTCCAATCCAGGGCCCAAAACCTTCGGAGCCCTCTCGGCCTGGGTCCAGAGCTTCACCATCCCGGCCCTCCTGTTCTCGGTTCGGCCAGGTTCCTTTTTGCCCAGACCCAAGGTCGATTCAGCGGTCATCGCCTTGACTCCGAAACCCGACCGGTTCCAAGGAGATACCAAAGCGCTTGGCCAACTGCTCCGAAGGATCTTCAGCCTCAGACGCAAGCAAATGGGAACCATTTTAAAATCCGAGCCGCGTGAACACGTGGCCGCTTGGTTCGAGGCCCAGGGCATTAGCCCCTCAATCCGTCCGGAATGCCTCTCCAGCGGACAGTTTCAGTCCCTGCTGGAGGCCCTGAGGTTCTAGGACAAAATTCAGGAAATTTTCGAACAGATGACTGAATTTCGATACAAGGTCGACATCGGGTGCGAATTGCCCTTGACTTGTCCTCTGAAATTTAGTTCTTCATCAGACCTGTAAGCTGACACCGTCCGTTTCCGAAAAGACGTTCACTCCCGGCGGACAAATTCCCCGGCGGTGCACTGGACAGATTCGGAGGATTCGCCTAAGACACCATGAGGTGAGCCCATGGAATGGCGCTGGGTAGCAGCCTTCCTCATGATGTGTGGGTAGTGGCTGGTTCTGGTTTTCCAGGGATATTCAAGCAGAAGGAGGACATGACCGATGACAAAAGCAGACTTGGTTGCCAAAATTGCGGAAAAGGCCAATGTTACCAAGGCCGAGGCCGAAAGATGCCTGAACGCTTTTCTTGAATCTGTTCAGGGCGTCTTGTCGAGCGAAGGAAAATTGACCTTAACCGGGTTCGGCACCTTTGCCGTCGATGAGCGTAAAGCCCGCACCGGCCGCAATCCCAGGACCGGAGAGGAACTCAACATCCCGGCCTGCAAGGTTGTCAAATTCCGACCTGGTAAAGTTCTGAAAGACGCTGTCAAATAATTGCCCCGGAGGTCCTCATGATTCACGGCGAAACCGTGCAAAGCATGTTGCCGCAGGATATTCCCTGGTGGGCACCAGATCACGCCATTTTTTTCGGGGTTTTGTATCTCGTGATTCTCATCATCGGCTCTGGTATGGGAGTGGTCGTTTTCCAGACCCTCATGGACACGGCCGCTGACGCTCGCAAGGATCAAACATCCCACCATTGAGCATTCGACTCGAAAAGAGGCCTGTTATTCAAAAATCAGGCCTCTTTTTTTCTTGACAATTTCCTTTGGTCAGCCTATTAAATTCGATTCTTTTTTGCGAAGTTCCTATTTGAGGAGGTGATGGTATTGCCTGGAGTGATTTTGGGAGACAATGACACCTTCGACTACTCTCTCCGAAAATTCAAGAAGCAGGTCGAAAAGGCCGGAATTCTGTCCGAACTCAAGAAACGTCAGCACTACGAAAAGCCCAGTATTCAGAAAAAAAAGAAAGAAGCGGCTGCTCGTAAACGATTGATCAAAAAAATGCGCAAATTGCAGATGTCATAGCTATGGGCGTTGCCGAAAGGATTGAATCTGACTATGTGCAGGCCTATAAGGCCAAAGAAACCGACAAGATAGCTGCCTTGCGCATGCTCAAGGCAGCTATAAAGAATCTTCAGGTCGAACTGAGACGAACGCCCCACGAGGCGGAGGTTCTCACCGTTGTCCGCAAACAGTGCAAACAACGATTAGAATCCGCTGAACACTTCGACAACGCTGGACGAACGGAAATGGCTGACCAGGAGCGGAGAGAACTCGCCGTACTCGAAGCCTACCTGCCTCCGACCCTCTCGTCTTCGGAACTCAAAACACTGGTCCAGGCCTGCGTGGCCGAACTTGGCGCCTGCTCCATGGCGGACATGGGCAAGGTCATGCGAGCCGTTCTTGACCGATGCGGCGACCGTGTCGGCGGCCAAGAAGCCAGCGACATGGTCAAGGCCTGCCTCCAGGCCCAAGCCGGCCGTTAACACCAGACCGGCCCGACTTTTCTTTGCTTTTCGGCCCGACTCCGTTTGGATCAAGGCCGCATCACCGAAAAGCATCCGACGCCTGAAGGAGCCTCTCGTCACCATGTCCGGCATCTTCCAGTCCAGCCCCCACCTATCGGATACCCTCCCCGCCAACCCGCCACTCGCTGACGCAGGCGGCTCCGCCATGGACGCAAGGACCAAAAAACTTCTTGAATTCCCAAAGATCCTTGAGCGTCTTGGCGCACATACCGTTTCCGAGGCCGGACGAGAGCGATGCCTTACCATCAGCCCCCTGACCACTCCTGGAGCCCTTGCCAGAGAAACCAAAAGGCTTCGGCAGGCCATGGACTGGAAACGAGAGTCCTTGTTTTCTCTTTCCTCGTTCCCGGACCTCCAAGGCTTGATCTTTTCCCTGGGCAGACCCGGCCTCGAGTTCCTTGACCTGGACGATCTTTGGGGAGTCAGGGTGTTTATCAAGAATGTCCGTCCGGCCCTGACGGCTATGGCCGAATTGCCTTCCAATCGATTTCCCGATCTTCATGTCAGCGACCAGGACGAACTCTGGCCCGCCAAACTGGCTTCGGCCCTCGGCCGCTGCCTGAGCGACGACGGCCTGGTCAGGGACGAGGCGTCTCCCGGTCTGCAGTCCGTCCGTCAGGCCATGGCCCGAATCCACCGTCAATGCACCAAAAAAGTGCAGGATTTCTTCGACCACCAAGACGTATCCGCTCTTCTCCAGGACGAATTCCTGACCATTTCTGACGATCGCTACGTTTTGGCGCTCAAGGCCAATTTCAAGGGACGGATCAAAGGCATCATTCACGACTACTCCCAGACCGGCGAAACCTGCTACCTGGAGCCCATGTTCCTGGTTGAACTGAACAACACCATGCAGGGACACAAAAGGGAAGAGAAGGAGGAAATCCAGAAGGTTCTTCTGTACCTGACTTCTCTGGCTCGCCAGGATGCCGAAAGGCTGGAGAGACTTTTCCAATTCATGGTCGAACTGGACGTCCTGCTAGCCAAGACCCGTTTCGGCGGGTCTCTGAACGGGACGGTCCTGCTCCCGGACCAGGACGCCCCCCTCCTCCTAGCCGAGGCCAGACACCCGTTGTTGGCCCTGGGGGACAAGCCTCCTATTCCGGTCGATATTCACCTCGAACCCGGGCAGAGGGCTCTTATCGTCAGCGGAGGAAATGCCGGAGGCAAGACCGTCACCCTAAAATGCCTCGGGCTGGTGGCCCTCATGTCCCATTCGGCCCTGCCCGTACCGGTCAGAGAGGGCAGCACCCTGCCCCTGCTTTCGGACATCTTCATCTCCATGGGCGACGAACAGAGCATCGAAGACAATCTGAGCACCTTTACCGCTCAGATCCGACAGCTGACTTCGCGCTGGCCATCCATCGACCAGGGGACCCTGGTCATCATGGACGAATTCGGTGTCGGCACGGACCCCAGCCAGGGAGCCGCCCTGGCCCAGGCCGTCGTGGACGAACTTCTGGGAAAAAACGCCTGGATCGCCGTGGCCACCCATTTTCCGGCCCTCAAGGCCTACGGTTTGACCCGAGACCGGGTCAGGGCCGCCTCGGTCCTGTTCGACCCCAAGACAAAGCATCCGCTCTTCCGCCTGGCCTACGACCAGATCGGATCCAGCCAGGCTCTTGATGTCGCCCATGAGCAGGGCCTCCCTGAGGCCATCCTGGCCCGGGCCAGGGAGTATCTCTATCTGGACGGCTCCGACACCGGTGCCATCACCGACCGTCTTAACCGACTCGCTCTGGAGCGGGAACGGGAACTCGAATCCCTGGCCAGCCGCCGACAGGCCTTGGAAGACAAGTACGCCAAGCGGCTCCAAACCCTGGAACTGGAACGCGTGGAAACGCTTACGGCCATCCGCGAACAGGCCAGGGAAATCGTCCGTCAATGGAGACAGGACCGCATCGGACGGCGGCAGGCCATGTCCGAGCTGGGTCGACTTCGAAACGAGACCGAGGCGAAACTTCGAGATCGGCTTCCGGACGGGCCTCAGAAGGTCGACCTATCAAAACTGCGGGCCGATGAAGCCGTCTTCTACCGTCCCTGGGCCAAAGAGGCCCTGGTCCGAGAGATTGACCCCAAGAAGGCCCAGGTTCGCATTGATCTCGGGGGTATTTCCCTGTGGGCCGGCCTGGCCGAGATCGGACCCGGCCCGGAATCGCGGACCACGATCGATTCGAAACCTTTCATCGCCCGAAACAGGGATGAACCCGCATCCATGCGTCTCGACCTCAGGGGCCTGCGGATCGAGGAAGGGGTGGATTTGCTGGCCAGATATCTCGATCGGGCCATTCTCGATGGTCGCCACTCGGTAGAAATCATCCATGGCAAGGGTACCGGTGTCCTCCGACAGGCAGTTCACGACTTTCTTCGCCGGCAGGCCTCGGTTCTGGATTTCACCCTGGCCCAGCCCGAACACGGCGGGGACGGGGTGACCCTGGTCGCTCTGAAATAATGTCCCCGGCTGGAGGGCAACACAGGCATGTCAGCTTTTGACGCCCAGGACATCGAAACCATCAAGTCGCGACTCAACATCGTCGACGTCGTCGGCCGGTACGTGAACCTCAGACGCGCGGGATCCCGCTGGACAGGGCCCTGCCCGTTTCACGCCGAGACCAAGCCGTCGTTCTCCGTGTCCAACGATCCCGATCTCTACTATTGTTTCGGTTGCCAAGCCTCGGGGGATGTCATCCGTTTCTTCCAGGAAATCAACGGTCTCGATTTCCTGGAGGCCGTGGAGCAATTGGCCCGGGAGGCCGGTGTCGTCCTGAAGGAGACCGGACCAAAGGAACGCCGGAAGATCGGAGAAAAACAGGCTTTTCTTGACATGCACTCCGAGGCCCAGAAGCATTTTCGATCGTGCCTGGCCTCCAGGGCCGGGGACAGGGCCAGGAAATACCTGGACTCGAGAGGGGTCTCCCAGGACAGCCGAGACCGATTCGGCATCGGCTACGCCCTTGACGAGTGGCAGTCCTTGCTTACCTGTCTTAAGGGCAAGGGATTCGCCGAGCAGGCCTGCCACAAGGCCGGGCTCATGGCTGCCAGCGAGCGGGGGAGGGTCTACGACCGGTTCAGAAACAGGATCATGTTTCCCATTCACGATCTGTCGGGAAGAATTTTGGCCTTCGGTGGACGAACCATGGCCGAGGACGGGCCCAAATACATCAACAGCAGCGATTCGGCCATCTATACCAAGGGCGATCACCTCTACGGCCTCTATCAGGCCCGGCCGGAAATTGTTCGGTCCCGTACGGCCCTGATCACCGAAGGCTATCTGGACGTCATCTCCTTGCATCAACATGGATTCACCAATTCCTGCGGTGTTCTCGGAACGGCCCTGACCGAATTGCAGGTCCGCCGCCTAACGGGATTGGCCAAACGGATCGAACTGGTCTTCGACGCCGACCGGGCCGGACAGCAGGCCGCTCTTCGCGGAGCGCAGATAATCCTTGCCCATGGCCTCGACTGCATGATCCTTTGCCTGCCGAACGGCGAAGACGCCGACAGTCTTCTTGGCAAGCGTGGCCCAAGTGGCTTCGAGGCTCTCAGGAAGGAAATGAAGGATGGCTTCAAGTTCTGCCTGGACTCGGTCCGGGGAACCGTCAATCCCGGGGAACTGATGAACTGGGCCGTATCCTTCGTCCGTGGACTGTCCAGGGTTGAGCTCAAGGCCTTTTATCTGCCTCGACTGGCATCAGGCCTTGGCCTGTCCGAGCAGGAACTCCGACAGGCTCTGGGCGAACGAGTCGACACCCGTCTAAATGCCCCGGCGGTCAAGGCCTCTTTCCTGGCTTCCCAGACTCCGGCCCAGCGGGACCGCCATCTGCTCAGCTTTTGCCTTCGGCATGGAAACTTCTTGGAGGAACTGGCTGCCGAAGGCATGGATGCCGGTCTGGTCACCGACCGAGGACGGATCTTCTGGGACAAGCTTGTCGTTCACGGTCCAACGGAGGTGGTTCCCCATCTCGACGAGGGTGAACGGGAATTCTTCTACGCCTGCACGACGGCCCCCGGTCCAGATGACCAGGACACCGAGTCATCGGCTCGTGAAATGGAGGCTATCCGAGCATTTTTACGCTGCATGTTCTGGCGGCGCAAGCTGGAAATGCTCAAGCTGGCCCTGTCGAGCGCCGAGCGATCCGGGAATGTCTCCGAGATCAACCGGCTCCTGGCCCAAATCCAGGAAGCCAAGGAAAAATCAACTCCGGATCAGGTCGGATAGCCGACGATCCGGACAGTATTCATTTACGGATTCGTTCCGGGGAATCCGTCAGGCCACAGGGAGAAAGGATGAGCGCTATCAAGGATGTTCAAATCATCAAGGCCCTGATCACCGAGGGTCAGAAAAAGGGGTTTCTGACCTTCGAGGAGTTAAACAAGGGCCTTCCTTCCGAGGTGAACAATCCTGAGCAGATCGAAGACATCATCTCCATGCTCGACCAGCTCAATATCACCATCATCGACGAGAAGCCCGCCAAGCCCCTCCTTGGCGAGGAGGACGACGAGGACTGCGAGGTCGAGAGCGAAGTCGAGGACGCCGCGCTGGAGCTTGCCGAAAGTGTCGACTCCCCGGACTATCCGGCCCGGAGCGCCGATCCAGTCCGTATGTACCTTCGAGAAATGGGCGCTGTCGGACTTCTGGATCGTGAGGGAGAGGTCTTCATCGCCAAAAAGATCGAGGCCGGAGAGCTCGAAGTCCTCTACGCACTGGTCGAGGTGCCGGTGGCCGTGGAGGAGCTTATCGACGTCGGCGAGGATCTCAAGAACAGCCGCATCAAACTAAAAGACGTGGTCAAGACCATTGAAGAGGACGACCCGACCGAAGAGGAGATGAACCAGAGGGAACGGGTCATCAAGTTCCTGGAGGAGATTCGCCACATCTACAAGAAGCGCAAGGCTGTCTACGCCAAGTTCGACGAATGCGCCAGGACCGACCGGCGGGTCTTTGGGCTTCAGATGAAGATCATCGAATTCAAGGAGGATGTGGTCCGCTGTCTGAGGGATATCAAGCTAGAAAAAACCCTCATCGACCGAATCATCGATACCGTGGCCGACTACGTCCGCCAGATGCACAACTGCCGGAGGGACCTTTCTGCCTATCTCATGACCTTTGGACGGGCCAAGGAGGAAATATTCGACCTGTTCGAACGACTGGATCGGAGGGAGGTCAATCCCGTAGTCGCCGCCGACGTTCTGAAGATGACTGTCGAGGAACTCTTCTCCTTCAAGGAGATGGTCTACGGCAAGAAGGAGATCCTCCAACGTCTAGAAGATAGATGCATGCATCGGGTCGAGGACCTGGAAGAAATCCTGTGGAGAATCAAGAAAGGCAATCACGACGCCCTGAACGCCAAGCAGGAACTCATCCGGGCCAACCTACGCCTGGTGGTCTCCATCGCCAAGAAGTATACCAACCGCGGGCTCCAGTTTCTGGACCTCATCCAGGAGGGAAACATCGGGCTCATGAAAGCCGTGGACAAATTCGAATACCAGCGCGGCTACAAGTTCTCGACCTACGCCACGTGGTGGATCCGGCAGGCCATCACCCGGGCCATCGCCGACCAGGCCCGGACCATACGCATCCCGGTCCACATGATCGAGACCATCAACAAGCTCATCCGCACCTCCCGGTATCTGGTCCAGGAACTTGGCCGCGATCCCTCTCCGGAGGAAATTGCCGAGCGCATGGACTATCCTGTGGACAAGGTCAAGCGGGTCATGAAGATCGCCAAGGAGCCCATCTCCCTGGAAACCCCCATCGGCGACGAGGAGGACTCCAGCCTGGGCGACTTCATCGAGGACAAAAAGGCCGTGGCCCCGGCCGAGGAAGTCGTTAACACCAAGCTTTCCGAGCACATCGCCCAGGTTCTGTCTGAACTGACCCCCCGCGAGGAGCAGGTCCTGCGCAAACGCTTCGGCATCGGTGAAAAGTCCGATCACACTCTGGAGGAGGTCGGCAAGCTCTTCAACGTCACCAGGGAAAGGATCCGGCAAATCGAGGCCAAGGCCCTGCGCAAGCTTCGCCACCCGAACCGGTCTTCGTCGCTGCGCCAATACTATGAAATCTAAAGATAAAGGATCGACCATGGCCCAAAATGAGTCGATGAAAGTCCTGGTCACTGGCGGAGCGGGATACATTGGAAGCCATACCTGCGTCGAACTCGTCCAGGCCGGGCACAGGGTGGTGGTCCTCGACAACCTAGTCAATGCCAAGGCCGAGGCTGTGGTCCGGGTTGAGCGCATTGTTCAGCGGGACATACCCCTTCACAGGGTGGACATGACCAACGCCCCGGCCCTGGACGAGATCATGGCCCGGGAAGCTCCGGATGCAGTCATCCATTTCGCCGGACTGAAGGCCGTGGGCGAATCGGTAAGCGAACCTCTTCGCTACTATGAAAACAACGTCGGTGGGACCTTCAACCTCTGTCGGTCCATGATAGCACACGGGGTCAAGACCGTGATCTTCAGCTCTTCGGCCACAGTCTACGGGGATCCGAACCGGGTGCCCATTCCAGAAGAGGCCCCGGTGGACCCGACCAACCCCTACGGTCGTACCAAATTGGCCATCGAACACGTCCTGGCCGACATCCAGCCCGTCCAGGGCTGGCGCGTTGTCATCCTCCGCTACTTCAACCCCATCGGAGCTCATGAAAGCGGCCAGATCGGCGAGGATCCCCAGGGGATTCCCAACAACCTCTGCCCCTATGTGGCCCAGGTCGCCACCGGACGCCTGGACCGACTCTCGATCTTTGGAGACGACTGGCCGACCCCCGACGGCACCGGGATCCGTGACTACATCCACGTCATGGACCTGGCGGCCGGCCATGTCCGGGCCCTGACTCGGGCCGGATTCGGTCCAGGGCTGGACGTCTACAACCTCGGCACCGGCCGGGGAACGAGCGTTTTGGAACTTGTCCGGGCCTTCGAGCGGGCCTCGGGGCGAACCATTCCCTACCGGATGTCCCCGAGACGCCCCGGTGACGTGGCCCAATGCTTTGCCGATCCCTCCCGGGCCAAGCGCGAACTGGGCTGGAAGGCCCACCGAAATATCGACGAGATGTGCCGAGATGTCTGGCGCTGGCAGTCCGGAAATCCCGAAGGCTACCCACAACCCTGAACCCCGAGCCATATGCACAGAGAACACCGTTTCGAAAATTCGTTCACCTGGCCACCCGAACAAAACGGCCATCACACTACCCCAGGAGCCAAAATGAACACCATCAAGGAGATGCAGGCTTTCCAGTCCCTCATTTCCCTCGGCCAGCAAAAGGGGTTCCTCTCCCTGGACGATCTCCGTAAATTTCTTCCACCCGAGGCTCTCTCGCCCGAGTGGATGCGCGAGATCCACGTCGCCCTCGACCAAATGAACATTGAGCTGTTGGACGACAGTCTGGACAAGGACATCCTGGTGGACGTCGAGGACGAGGCCGAAGAGCCGGAACTCGAACTGACCGAGGATGACAGCCCTCGGGAATATCGTTCTCCCAACGTCGATCCGGTCCGCATGTATCTTCGAGAAATGGGCGCCGTGGGGCTGCTGGACCGTGACGGCGAGGTCTACATCGCCAAGAAGATCGAGGCCGGGGAACTGGAGGTTCTCTACTCCCTGGTGGAAATTCCGGTAGCCGTCGAAGAGATTATCGCCGTGGGCGAGGATCTGAAAGAAAACCGCATCCGCCTCAAGGAGGTGGTCAAGACCATCGAAGAGGACGACCCTGCCGACGAACTCAACCAGCGGGAGCGGGTCATCAAGCTTCTGGACGACATCCGCCACATCTTTAGGAAACGGGCGGCCGTCTACTCCCTCCTGGACGAATGCGCCCGTTTGGATCGCCGTGTATATGGCATCCAGAAACGGATTCTTGAATACAAGGACGAGATCGTTCAATGTCTGAGGGACATCAAACTCGAAAAGACCCTCATCGACCGGGTCATCGAGACCGTGGCCGACTACGTCCGCCAGATGCACAACAACCGCCGGGACCTCCATGCCCATCTTTTAAGCTTCGGCAAGCCGGCCGAGGAGATCTTCGACCTCTTCGAGCAGGTGGACCGCCGGGAAATCGGACCCGTGGCCGCCGCCGACAGCCTGAAGGTGACCATGGAGGAGCTCTTCTCCTTCAAGGAAATGATCTACGGCAAACGGGACAGCCTGAGATGCCTTGAGGAAAGATGCAAGCACAACGTGGACGACCTGGAGGAGATTCTCTGGCGCATCCGCAAGGGCAACCGGGACACTCTGAACGCCAAGCAGGAACTCATCCGGGCCAACCTCCGCTTGGTGGTCTCCATCGCCAAGAAGTACACCAACCGCGGCCTCCAATTCCTGGATCTGGTCCAGGAGGGAAACATCGGGCTCATGAAGGCCGTGGACAAGTTCGAGTACCAGCGGGGCTACAAGTTCTCGACCTACGCCACGTGGTGGATCCGGCAGGCCATCACCCGGGCCGTGGCCGACCAGGCCAGGACCATCCGGGTTCCGGTCCACATGATCGAGACCATCAACAAACTGATCCGCACCTCCCGCTACCTAGTCCAGGAGTTGGGCCGGGACCCCACCCCCGAGGAAATCGCCGAGCGCATGGACTACCCCCTGGACAAGGTGCGCAAGGTCATGAAGATCGCCAAGGAGCCCATCTCCCTGGAGACCCCTATCGGCGACGAGGAGGATTCGACTCTGGGCGACTTCATCGAGGACAAGAAGGCTCCGGCTCCGGCCGAAGAGGCCATCAACTCCAAGCTCTCGGAACAGATTGCCCTGGTTCTGTCCGAACTGACCCCCCGAGAGGAACAGGTTCTGCGCAAGCGTTTCGGCATCGGTGAGAAGTCCGATCACACTCTGGAGGAGGTCGGCAAGCTCTTCAACGTCACCAGGGAACGGATCCGGCAGATCGAGGCTAAGGCCCTGCGCCGGATCAGGGGACATGTGCGCAGGCGCAAGGCCCTGGAGGACTTCATCTGAGTTCGTCCCGATCCTCTATCCCCTCCGGGTCTTCAGTCCAAACTTGCGAATCTTGTACTGGAGGGTACGGCGACTGATGCCCAAGGCCCGGGCGGTCTGTTCCCTGTGTCCCCCGTGTTTGGCCAGGGTTCTGACCAGGGCTTCGCGTTCGGCCCTGTCCAACGGGGTCTCGCTTTGGACCGTTGACCCAGGGGACAAGTCCGGATCGGCCGAAGACTCCGAGGTCCGGGGCTCGAAAACATGGGCGGGAAGGTCCCTGGGCTCCAGAACGTCGGCCCGGGAGAGGATGATGGCCCGCTCCAGGGTGTTCTCCAGTTCCCGGACATTGCCCGGCCAGCTATACCGCTCCAAGGCCTCCAAAAAGGCCGGGCTGGCCGATCGGATGCTTTTGCGGTTCTTCTCCCCGAGTTTGCGGATCAAGAATTCCACCAGGAGGGGAATGTCTCCTTGGCGATCCTTCAGCGGAGGCATGTGAATCTCCAGGACGTTCAGCCGGTAGTAGAGATCCTCCCGAAACCTTCCGGCCGCCACTTCGGTCTGGAGATCCCGGTTGGTGGCCGCGACCAGCCTGACGTCAACCTCCTCGGCCCGGACCGAACCTAAAGGCTCCACCACCCGTTCCTGCAGGGCACGAAGGATCTTGGCCTGCAGGGCCACGGGCATTTCCCCGATCTCGTCCAGAAAAAGCGTTCCCCCCGAGGCCAACTGGAACCGTCCCGGCTTGTCCTGCACGGCTCCGGTGAAGGCCCCCTTCCGATACCCGAACAATTCGCTTTCCAGGAGATCAGACGGCAGGGCCGCGCAATTGACCTTGATCAGGGGCATGTTCTTCCGGGCACTTCTGGAATGCAGTGCCTCGGCCACCAATTCCTTGCCCGTTCCCGACTCCCCGGTCACCAAGACCGTGACCTCCGTCGGTCCGGCCTGATCCAACAGATCGAGAACCCTGGCCATGGTCCTGCTCTGGCCGATGATGGCCCGGCCTCCGCCCAGGCGTTTGCGGAGGTCCGCGTTCTCTCTCCGAAGCCGTCCGTGTTCACAGGCTTTGGCCACCACGGCCTTCAGTTCCTCGTTGTCCGCCGGCTTGGTCAGATAGTCGAAGGCTCCGGACTTCATGGCCTCCACAGCCGAGCCAACGGTCCCAAAAGCCGTCAGCATGACCACTGGCTGGTTCGGAGCCGAGTGCAGT
Source organism: Deltaproteobacteria bacterium (assembly GCA_009929795.1). NCBI lineage: Bacteria > Pseudomonadati > Myxococcota > Myxococcia > Deltaproteobacteria bacterium. Next base: position 19,580 of record RZZR01000038.1, read on the forward strand.
ATCCGACGCAGAACCTCCATCCCGTCCATGCCCGGCATGCGCATGTCCAGGAGCACGACCCCGTATTCCCCGGCCTCGAAGCTGGCCAGGCCTTTCTCTCCGTCAGAGGCGTCGTCCACCCGGTAGCCGACGTCTTCCAGCACGGCCCGGAGCATGAGGCGCAGGCCTGCCTCGTCGTCAATGATCAACACCTTGTCCATTTCGTCTCCCTTTTTTGCTGAACATAGCCACCCGATTTCATCGATCCGTCGGATCCGGGAACCACAACTTGACGGTGCAGCCCTGCCCAGAGGCCGAGCAAATATCGATTCGTCCCCCATGCTCAGCCATGATCTGTTGGACAATGGCCAGCCCCAGCCCCGTCCCCTTGGAACGGGTGGTGTAGAACGGCTCCAAGGCCCTCTGCCGCTCCTCCTCGTTCATGCCGCTGCCGTTGTCATGAACCTCCACGAAAACCCCTTCATCCCCCCTGCGGGTCGTGACCTCGACCACTCCAGCATCCGGTTCCACCGCGGACAAGGCGTTCATCAGCACGTTGAGCAAAGCCTGTTTGACCAGATCCCGGTCGGCCACCAGGACCTCGTCCCCGGTCCGGTCATCCAATCGGACTCCGGAATTCTGAAGATCGATGGCCAGAAGGGCATGCAATTCCGACATCACGTCCCCAAGCCGAAACGAATTCCTAGCCGGCTTTCTCGGGTTGGCCAAATAGAGGAGGTCCGTGACCACCCGATTCAGGCGATCGGCCTCCTGGACCATGGTCCTGGCGTAGGTCGCCTCGGGCTCGCGTCCGTCGAGTCTTCCGCCCAGAAACTGGGCAAAGCCTCGCAGAGAAGACAGGGGGTTGCGAATCTCGTGGGCCATGCTGGCGGCCATGCGACCGATGGCCGCAAGTCGCTCGGCCCGGTGAAGATCTGTCTCCAGGCGTTTCTGGGCCGTCCGGTCCCGAATGACCACTAGGAACTGATTCGAACCGCCGGCAAGAGACAAGCTGAGGACCTCCAAAATCCTATCCCGGGCCTGGATTTCAACCCACTCCGGTCGGCCGTCCTTTGGCCTCGGAATTTCAGAAAAATTATCCAGGCTGAGTCCAAGAATCCCGTCCGGACAGTCAAGCAGTTCATTACAGGCCCTGTTGGCTCCGGAAATGGTCCCGTCGCCGTCCACGGTACAGACACCAAGGGGAAGATTGTCTAGGAGACGGGACTGGAAGTGTTCCAGGATCCGTAACCGCTCGCTTTGATTCCGGCGACGGATCAGGGCCGCTCCCAGGATCCAGATGAAGGCGAAAAGAAGAAGGATGTAGGCCGTCTGGGCGATCAGGGTCTGTCGATGTTGGGCGAGCAGTTCAAAATGCCGTTCCAGGTCGAAGCCCACGGCCAGAATGGTCGGTTCAAAACTGAACAGGGACTCGATCCGCCCCCTGTCGACCCTCCCCCGACCGCCCTGTTCGGGAGCCGACCCTTCACCAAAATGACGCCTCGGGGCCGAGAAGAATCGTGGCAAGGGCCGCAGCACCGACTTGGTCAGGACGAAAACCGTCCGTCCGTCCACCGACAGCTCTCCGTACCACTCCCCTTCCTCGATCACCTTGGGCCAGGCCGCCGAGGAAATCGCGGAAAGAATGCCCTCGGTGTTCTCAAGAGACGAAACCAGGACGTTGCCCTTGGGATTAAATACGGCCACGAACCGGACATCATTCTCCGCTACGATCTCCTGGAGAAGAACCCGGAGAGTCGGCCCGTATGACCTGGTGGAAAACTGCTGAAGGCAACTCTCTTGACCGCCCATGGCCCTGACCAGATTGCCCTCAATCCCCCGCATCACCGCCCTGGAGGCCACCAGTAGATTTTCTCGAAGGACCTCGGACTGATGCCGAAGATGATTCCAGGTCAACAGGGATAGGCCAAGGCCCAGACAGACCAGGACCAGACTGACCAATCGAATGGTCTGCGCCCCTCGTTGCGGCAGTCGAACTTCCATAGTCACCTCCGAAAGAATCTCGAACGTCCTGGCCGGAAAACCATCCTACCCGAAACCCGCTCAAATGCGAACGGGCACGGAAGCCCAATGCTTCCGTGCCCGTTCATCGCTGTGAGTAGCTTTCCAAAGGAGGTACTGATGAAGGTTAAAGGTTTATGTGGGTGTGGTTCCATCTATCGAGACGGCCTTTGGTATAGGCCGATTGCCCCTATCGTTCGAACTGAGGGGAACCCCCTCGTTCGGCCTTGGCCATCTTGCGGCCCTGCCCCTTATCTCGGAAATCCCCTCGTCCATACCGGGGACCCTGACCGCATCCGCACCCGTCCATGACGCAGCTCTTGCCGGTCATCTTGAAGACCTCGGTCTGGAATGCGACCCGGTTTTGATCCAACTGGGACCTGATCTCAGCGGTCTTTTTGAGATTGTCCTGAATGGTCTCCTGATTGGCCACCGGATCAACCATCAAACCGGCCAGTTCGGCCCGCCTCGCCTCAAGATCCTGGCGTAGCACGAATCGCTCTTTCATATGCTCGTTCATGAGCGTTTCGGCTTCGATCTTCATGTCTTCGGACAAAGTGTTCAGGATACAATTCTCACGAACGCCCTTTCCCAGGCAGTCACCCCGACCCTCGAACTTGGGCCCCCATGCCATTGCCGTTCCGGCCATGAGCAGGACCAGAAACATTGTCAGACCGTGTACCCTGTGATTGCATATTTTCATTGCGATTCATCCTCCGTGTTGAATGTTGTGGCGTCAAACGTGTCTGACTTATAGCATTTGGTATGCCAAAATTTTATACCAAATAAAAACAGTATGTTCTGATTTTTTAGAGAAAATCATGTGCATATAATTGTGCTTAAAAATGCACAAAAAAGAAAAATATGTGCAAGTTACGAAAAATATCTGCACAAAAGAATTGGAGGGGCTCAGACCCGAAGGAGAAGGGATCGAACTCAGGAAAAACTGCGGCGGTCAACGATCCGGCCTTGGCCCGGAAAGGGCAAGGCCTTCGGGCTAGGGCCCTCCACGGAAACCGCGGGACGGATCTTCAATGTGCTCTGGAACTCGGAAACAAACCTGCCGACATCGAGATCGCCTGTAACGGCCAGATGCACGGCCAAAACCTCTCGACCATTCTCGTTGCCAACCACGATCTGCCAATCTTGGATAATGGGAAACATGGCCATGACCCGAGCCGCCTGGACCTCGTAGATGAACTGGCCCTTGACTTTGACGGTGTTGTCAACCCGCCCCAGGATGCCAGCCAGGCGAGAAGAGGTCCGTCCGCAGGGGCAGGAGGCGCGGTCGATGTAGGACAGGTCGCCCGTGGCCAGGCGAATGAGCGGATAGGTCTTGTTGAAGGCCGTGACCACGATTTCGCCCACCTCGCCGTCTTTCAAGGGAATGCCCGTGTCCGGATGGCAGATTTCGACATAGGCGCGGTTGGCGATGTGCAGGCCGTTCTTGTGGAAGCATTCGTAGCCGATGCAGCCCACGTCGGCGGTGCCGTAGCCCTGGCGCATGATCAGGTCGAACTTCTTTTCAAGGGTGGAGCGCAGCTTCTCGGAGAATTTTTCGCCGGTGACGAAGGCCACTTCCAGGTACAGGTCCTTACGCAGATTGAGGCCCTTCTCCTCGCCCTTCTGGGCCAGATGCATGAGGTAGCTC
>RZZR01000039.1 GCA_009929795.1 Deltaproteobacteria bacterium
GTTCATGGCCGTGACCAAGACCCTGATGAAGGGCATCGCCGAACAGGAGCTGGAGCCGTCGGACATACTTGCCCGGGTCAATGTCGAGCTCTGTCAGGGTAACGACTCGTCCATGTTCGTGACCCTGTTCTGCGGAATCTTGAACCTGAAAACCGGCGTGCTGCGATACTCCAATGCCGGGCACAATCCGCCGCTTCTGCTGCGTGTCGGACAGAATCCGGAATGGCTTGCCCTGCCCCCGGGCTTGGTTCTGGGAGGCATGGAAGAGGCCATGTTCCAGACTCGGCAGATCAAGCTGAGTCCCGGGGACTCGCTTCTGGCCTTTACCGACGGGGTGACCGAGGCCATGAATGCGGCCCAGGACCTTTATTCCGAGGACCGCCTGCTCCGGGAGACAACGGTCCGGGCCACGGCAGGACCCAAGGAGCTGGTCGCAGAAATACTGGAAACGGTTCATGGCTTTGCCGATGGGACCCCGCAGTCCGACGACATCACCTTGTTGTCAGTGCTGTATGTTGGGGATCGGGGATAGGGAAATAATCGAATCATCAATGCCGAAGACCTCCTAGATTTTCACGTGGAGGTGAACCTCACTCCACCAGACGAAAAAAAATGCGTCTGGGCCAAAGTTTTTCCGTGCGGAGATTTGCGAAGGGCCTGAGAACAGCCATGGCCAGCCGTGCGCAGGTGAGAGAATTCCTTCATAGGAAATGTGACTCCATTTTTTGCTTTCAGCCTGCTCTCCAGAATCTGCACGCGGCGCAAGAGAAGGCTGGCCGACAATAATATCCATTTGCCATTTGGAACGAATGTCCATAGCAGGCACGTGAACGCGGCCGGAGATTTCTTCGGCCGCGTTCCATCGTATCCAAGCCAGGGCTGATTTGAGAGGGAACATGGACGAAGCTAGAAATAAACCCATTGGGGTTTTCGATTCCGGGACCGGCGGGCTGACCGTGCTCCGGGCCCTGCGAAGTCGGCTCCCCTACGAGGACATAGTCTATTTGGGCGACACGGCCCGCCTGCCCTTTGGGACTAAGAGCGGCAAGACGGTGACCTCCTATGCCATGCAGGCGGCCAGGTATCTGGCTGGGCAGGGGATCAAGATGCTCGTCGTGGCCTGCAACACGGCTTCCGCCGTGGCCTTGGAGGCCCTAGAGGAAGCATTTCCTGACCTGCCGGTCCAGGGGGTGGTCGAACCCGGAGCCGAGGCCGCCTGCCGGGCGACCAAGGCCGGGCACGTTTTGGTGCTGGGGACCGAGAGCACGGTTCGCGGCGGGGCCTATCAGCGGGCCATCGCCAGACGGAGACCCGACATCAGAGTTCAGTCCCGGGCCTGTCAGCTCTTCGTCAGTCTGGCCGAGGAGGGCTGGATCGACGGGCCCGTCGTCGAGGGTGCGGCCGCCCGATATCTTGATGAGTTCTTCGTCGGGCCTGAGATTCAAGCCCCGGATTGCGTCTTGTTCGGCTGTACCCATTTTCCCGTGTTGCGCCTGGCCGTGGAGAGCGTTGTGGGCCGTTTCGGAGTGGCCATCGTCGACTCGGCCGAAACCACGGCCGAAGCCGTGGGTCAAGTTCTTGCCGGGCAGGGACTGGAAAGAGAGCATGATCACCCCGGAACGACCAGATTCTGCGTGACCGACAGCCCGGACCGGTTCACCCGGGTGGGCAGGATCTTCCTCGGCCGAAAGGTCGACCCGGATCATGTGAGCCTGGTCGATTTGTAGATCATCGGATAAAGAAGACCGCTATGTGGTAGAAGAGGGCACCTGCACCCAGGCCCACGGCCAGAAGGATTCAGGGTGGACAGGTCAGACGGCGGCGAAGAACCCAGGCCAGAACGCCAGCCGTGCACAGTCCGAACACGGCGGCCAGGACTTTCAGCATAGACAATCCTCATGATCGTTTCGGGCCAGACCGAAGGTGGAGCGCGGAGGATTCATGATCGACCGAATACAGGGCGAAGCAGCCCAAGGCAAGAGAATCTTCAGCGAAAGGAAGGGGCAATGCTGTCTCCGGTGACGCGAGGGAACCTTCTTCTGTTGCTGGCCTCCTTCATCTGGGGGACGGCCTTTGTGGCCCAAAGAATGGCCGTGGACGTGGTTCAGCCCATGACCTTCAACGGGACTAGGTTTGCCCTCGGGGCTTTGGTGTTAGTGCCCTTTGCTTTCTGGCGGCACGGGAAAGGCAAGGAAACCCCGGCCCTTTTCAACGCTTCGACCGGTTTTTTCGTGATAGGGGCTCTGTTGGCCGGGATGGCCCTGTTCGCCGGGGCCACCCTCCAGCAGGTCGGCCTTCAGTACACTACCGCGGGCAAGGCCGGGTTCATCACCGGGCTTTATGTGGTTTTGGTGCCCATCCTGGGCCTGTGTATTGGCTACAGACCTTCGATTGGGGAGTTCTTCGGGGCTGCCGTGGCCTGTGCGGGCCTTTATCTGCTCAGTATGCAGGGAGGGCTTTCCATCGCCATCGGCGACGCCTATGTTCTGGCTGGGACTCTTTTCTGGGCCACCCACGTCCTTTTGTTGGCCTGGCTGTCCCCCAAGCTGGACTGCGTCCGTCTGGCTCTGGCCCAGTTCGTGGTCTGCGCGGCCCTGAATCTGGTCGGAGCAGTCCTTTTCGAAACCATCACTATGGAGGGACTAAAAATAGCAGCCATGCCGATACTTTACGGTGGGATTCTGTCGGTGGGCGTTGCCTACACCCTCCAGGTGGTGGCTCAGAAGGACGCCCCTCCGACCCATGCAGCGGTGATCCTGAGTCTGGAGACGGTGTTCGCGGCCCTGGCCGGATGGGTCATTCTAAACGAGACCATGTCCGGGAGGGGGATCATCGGTGCCGTTCTCATGCTTTCGGGCATGCTTCTGGCCCAAATCGGACCCGGGAAAAAGGCCCAAAACCCGGGGACAGAGACGGCTCGGATCGGTTGATCAAAGGAAGGATACGGCCTCAAGGGCTGAATCGTTTGAGTGTTTGCCATGCCATGGCCTTGGCGTTCCGGTCCCCGGAGATCATTTCTTGGAGACCGGGCAGGACAAAGAGGGGCTTCGAGGCGAAGGCCTGATCCGGATCGGCCGTGAATTCCGGGGCACTGACCAGGATGTCCCTACCCCGGGTTCCAAAGCAGAACAGGTATACCGGCGATATCCGTTTCATATAGATTCGAAACAAATCCAGATCGGGTTCGAGGCCGACGCTCCCCGGTGAGGGTGATGACAGCGGGGCGAAGGCTATGCTTCCCTTGGGCCAGTTCAAGGCCCGCATGATGCTCGTCAGGATGTCCCGCCGTTCTTCCCTGCCCGGTATGTCCGAAAGAATATCCCCCCCGATTTCCCAACAGGTCCACAGGGTATAGGCAGGCGAAGCCTGGGCCCTGAGATGGACGCTGTAGGCTTCGCGGCCCATCACCGGTGCCGAGTTTTGGGCGGGAAAGGCAGACCCGGTTTTCCTCTCTGTTTCTAATGGCTTGGCAGATGCCGGGCTTTTCACACGCCTCCCCTGTTTTCCGATTTGGGTCGAAGCGGGGGACCGGGTTGCCGAATCCGACTTTGGAACCGTTTCGTACCAGGGTCGATCGGGGTCTCCGAGCAGGAGGTGGTGGATTCCGACTTGGCGCAGAATCCGGGCCATGGCCTTGGAATTCAAAGGGTCCGAACCCATTGCCAGAGATCCCAGGCGATGTCTGTCTTGGGGCGGGAGTCCCACTCGGCCTTCCGGCCGTGACGGTCCAACACGGCCACCGCGTTGTCGGCGGATGCGAATCCCTGTCCGGGCATATCGATCCGGTTGCCGACAATGAGATCCAGATTTTTTCGCTGGAGCTTGGAGCTCATGGCGGGCCATGGATCTTCGGCCTCGGCGGCGAACCCGACGAGAACCTGTCCGGATCGTTTGGTGCGGCCCATATCGGCCAAGATGTCGGGATTGGGGACCAGGTCGAGGACCAAGCCATCAGGATTGACGGCCTTCTTGAGTTTTCCGGGCCGCGGTTCAGGTCGGAAATCGGCTACGGCTGCTGTGCAACAGCCAAGGTCCGCATCCGGCCAGAGCTCCATGACCGCTTCGTGCATTTCCCTGGCGGTCTCGACCGGAATAGTCCGAATTCCGCCGGGAAAGGCCACCTCCACAGGTCCATGGACAACATAGACCTCGGCTCCGGCCAGCCATGCGGCCATGGCCATGGCCGAACCCATGCGACCAGTGGATCGGTTGGTCCAGATCCGGACCCGGTCGAAAGGCTCCCATGTCGGGCCGAGGGTGACGAGCGCCTTGCGTCCGGCCAGGTCGCAGGGGCTGAGGAGCCGGGCACAGTGGGCGAAGATGTTTGGAATAGGAGCCATGCGGCCCTGGCCCTGGTCGCCGCAGGCCACCAGGCCCGAGTCCGGGCCGACAAAAGCGGCCCCCCGGCTCGTCAGGGTTTCAACATTGGCCTGGGTGGCGGGCGCTGACCACATGGCCGGGTTCATGGCCGGGGCGAAGATGCACGGTTTGGCGCAGGCCAATATCTGGCAGGCGAGCAGGTCCCCGGCTAGTCCGGCAGCGGCTCGGGCCATGATGTCGGCCGAGGCCGGAGCGATCAGGAACACATCCGCGGCCCGTCCCGGAGCCAGATGGGCAAAGGGGTCTTCGACCCCGTCCAGCCAGGGTCCAGACCAGACCGGATCAGCCCCCAGGGAACGCAGCGTCAAGGGGGTGACGAAGTTCAGGGCGGCATCGGTCAGGGTGCAGCCCACGGCAACGCCTGCTCCCACGAACGCCCGGACCAGATCCGGGGCTCGACAGGCAGCGACGCTTCCTGTCAGGCCAAGGTGGATCCTCTTGTCCCGAAGGTGGGCAAAAATGAAGTGGCCGGGGATCATTGAGCCAGGGCAGTGCCCATGTTCGTGACCTCAGGCGTTTGCCGTCCCATCTTATCGGCTATGCGGGGCGTGATCCAGACTTCCATCGATGTCTTGAGGGCGCTTTCGTTGATGGTGATGATGCAATCCCTGTCGGTCTTTTCAAACACCAGAATGTAGCGACCGTATTTGATGTAGCTCCTCAGTTGCCACCCGTCCTTGGGCATATTGACAACGAAGAAGTTGAACAGGGAGATAGGCTCAACCCGCCCCTCGAAATTGACCACTCCGGCCTTCACGTGGGGAGTCTCGATGAGCAGGGATGTTTTGGGAACGATGCTCATTTCGGTGGGGATGAGAACGTCGTCAAAGTCGAAATAGGCCGTCGGGGCGTTGTCTCTGCCCTGTTCCACGGGCGTTCCAGCCACGGGCTGGCTGGGTGGCTGTGACGAGGACTGGACTTGGGTTCCGCTGGATGTGGTCGCGCAGGCCATGACCAACATGAGCAGGGGGACGAAGAAGAGGTGTTTGACGTTCATGATATTGCCTCCTGTGGTTTGGGATGCGGCAGCCCAACGTTTCGGGTCGCCGAATGCGTTGACACATTTCACCGACCTGAAGGACGCCCCAACAGCAGGGCCAGGGCGGTGGTCAGCTTGACGATTTCACCATTGTTGCGTCGGACCGTTCCGGCCAGACGGCGTGCGACGCCGAGGAGAATCAGGGCGGCAGCTTGGGCTTCCCTGGCCAGCAGATCGTTGAAGCGGTCTCGTGTTGTTTGTAGAAAGGTGCAGTCGGTCATGGCCTCGACCGTAGCCGAACGGGTGTCCTGGTCTACCAATGCAAGTTCGCCGAAGATCGGAAAGGTCTCGTCGGTCAGGACGGCAAGCACTTTCTCTGGCCTGTCCAGACCGGGAATGGCTCCGACGAGGCCCTTGAGGATCATGGACTTGACGATTCTCACCCGGCCCTGGACAAGGATGTACATGGTGTCCCCGACCTCGCCCTCGACGATGAGGGGATGGCCGGAGGAAACAGTGCTGGTCTGAAAGATTGAGAAGGCCGAATGTCTGGAAGGCGCAGCCATTTCCCTGAAGAAGGGGATGACCGAAGGATCAGGAATCATGACTCGCCCCGGTCTTGAGGAAGAGGACGCTGTCGTAGGCGTCGAGTCGGTCCTGAGGGCCGGGGTTGATCCTGAGCCCGGGTCCCCGTTTGCCGAGCATAGACGTGTCCTGGCCGGAAGCGGTGAACAGTTCCTGGATGAAGGCGTCAAGACCCGAGGATGCGCCGTCTCCGAGGATATCCGACAGGGAGATGGCTTTGGATTCGTGACAAACGGCCAGGGGAAGGACTCCCCTGGTTGTCAGCTCCAGACGAACAAAGTCTGCCCAGACCATCTCTTTTTCGGCCGGGTCCAAACGGCGGTGGGCCAATGGAACCGTGTCACCACCAAAACCCATCAGGCGGCGGAGAAAGTCCAACGCGCTCCGGTGTTGGTCCATGAGGGCCATGATGCCGGCGCTGATTTCGCCCCGAACGATGGTTTCGTCGGCTCCGGCTCTGAGCATGTGGTCCCGGTTCGAGGCCCTGTTGAGCTCGCTGACAATGGCCAGTTTGGGGGCCATGCTTCTGGCGGCCAGAATAACGAAAATATTTTGCTGATCGACCTCCTCGGCAGGGAGATCGTCGTCGGCCAAGGCGAAGAGGAGCCTGGCCCTGGCCAGATTGGCCTTTTCCAAGACCGGTTCCAGGGAAGGGTTGCCATGGACGAACCGAAGCCAGTTTCCTGGAGGAAGCTGGTTGCGGACATCCTCCCGCTCGTCCTCGGTCATGGTCCCGACGATGACCACGTCGGGCCGGTCCTGCCCTGACATGGCCAGGAGGTTTCGGACCAAGTTGAGACCGTGAGCGCTCCAGCCGGCGATGACGATATGTCCCGAGATGTTCACCTTGAGCAGTCCCTTGTGCCGTCGTTTTTGACGGTCGATGATGACCGACGCCAGGTTTCCAGTCAGGGTGGAGACCAACCCGATGCCGCAGAGCATGACCAAGATGCCCAGGATTCGGCCCATAGTCGTGTTCGGCACCATGTCCCCATATCCTACAGTGGTTATGGTGACAACGGTCCACCACAGTGCCCGAAAAAACCCCTCTTCCTGACTTGGCCCGATCTCGATCAGGTAGAACAGAGTGGAGCTCGTCCCGAGCAGCAGGCCAATGGCTAGGCCGAGCCGGACTACGGGAGGCCTAAACCAGTTCCGGATCTTGAGCGTCGTCATCCATATTTTCTTGGATCTTGGCCAGTTCCTCAAAGCGGATGTCGGCCCCGAGGACTGCCTGGATCACGTCGTTGGGATCAAATACCGGGACCGAAACGGTCAGACAAAGCTTGCCGGTTAGATACGATTTGTAGAAGTCGGTGATATGGAGCTTGCCGTTTTTCATGGGTACCTGGAACCATTCCCGGTCCTCGAAGCTCGGATTGGGCCCCAGGGCCCTGTACTTGGGAAGATCCTCCGGGTGGGATACCTGCCAGGAGATGGGATGACCAGTCTGGTCGATGAGGTACACGTATTGGATGAACGGGTATTCATCAAGCACCCGGGCCATGATCTCCGAGGCCTCTTCAGGCCGCAGAGAAATTATTTTCGGATGTTCGGAGAGCTTGCGGATCAGATTGGCCGAAATGGTGTGGGCCAAGGCTTTGAGCCGGTCGAAGGTTGAGGAGAAGAGGCTTGGCATGTACCGGGCGACGATGGATTTCATCTCTTCGTGGGAGAAGTTCGTTGTTCGGCCCTGGGCATAGGCCTTCATGATTTTTTCGTAGATTTTTCCCACGGCGGGGTGTCGCTTGTCGACCTTGAGCTCTTCGGGAATGTCAAGGTTCGTGTTGATCCAGTAAGCCACCCCAGCCTTGCCGGACTTGTCGGTGATGGTTATGGGCACCGGTCGGTTCAAAAGGAGCCTGGTGTCGAAAATGTTGTAGATTTCCTCGTTCTTCAGGAGGCCGTCCACGTGGATTCCGGCACTGGTGGCGTTGAAGTCCCGTCCGACAAACGGGTAGTTGCTGGGGATCTCGTGCTTGAGTTCCTTCTGAAAGTAGCGGGCGATGTCGGTCACGACCTGGGTGTCGGCGGCGTCGTCTTCCCCGGTCAGGGCGATGTACTCGAAGATCAAGCCTTCAACGGGTGTGTTGCCGGTCCTTTCTCCGAAGCCCATGAGAGTGGCGTTGGCTCCGGAGCAGCCGTATAGCCAGGCAGTTACTGCGTTGACCAAGGCTTTGTGGAAATCGTTGTGGCCGTGCCATTCGAGCCATTCACTGGGGACGCCAGCTTCATCGGTGAACAGCCTGACAATTTTGCCCACGCTTCGCGGCAAGGCCGCCCCGGGATACGGAACGCCATAGCCCATGGTGTCGCAGAGACGGATCTTGATCGGAAGACCACTCTGACTGCTTTTTTTCATCAGTTCGGTGGCGAAGGGAACGCAGAATCCGTAGATGTCGGCTCTGGTGATGTCCTCGAAGTGACACCGGGGGACAATGCCGAATTCTAGGGCCCTGTCAACCACGGCGAGGTAGTCCTTCAATGCCTGGGCGCGCGTCTTTCCGAGCTTCATGTGGATGTGGTAGTCGGAAACCGATGTCAGCATGCCGGTTTCCTTGAGACCCATGCTTTTGACCAGATCGAGGTCCTTGGCGGCAGCCCGGATCCAGCCGGTGATCTCCGGGTATCTATAGCCCTTTTCCAGACATTTTTCGACAGCCCGACGATCTTTGTCCGAATAGAGGAAGAATTCCGACTGACGTATGAGGCCGCTGCGGCCTGCAACCTTGTGCATGAGGTCGAACATGGTCGATATCTGTTCGACGGTATATGGAGGGCGGGCCTGCTGGCCGTCTCGAAAGGTCGTGTCGGTAATGAACATGTCCTTTGGGGGCCGAGGCATGATGAACGAATCGTCAAAGGCGATGCGGCCGACCCGGGTGTAGGGAAAGATGTCTCGATAGAGTTCCGGCTTGTCGGAATCTCGTAACTCGAGCCGGGGCCGGGCCGGGTTGAAGTGAATGCACCTGCTGTCCATGCGCGCTCCTCAATCGTTGATAAAAAAAGCGCTCCTTCCCTGGAGGGCAAGGAGCGCTTCATGTTCGGGATGGGGTGTGTGCCGTCGCCTAGAAGCCCCAGCCCAGCTCTTCCCTCAGGTCCGCGGGGACTATGGCGTCCGGGGCAGGGATGTGCGGCTTGGGTGCTCCGGCCATGCGGCGGCCGTCCTTGACCTCGTCGAGGCCGAAGCTTCTCGGCACCTGGAAGGTCTGGCCTGGATAGATGAGGTCGGGGTTCTTAATCTGATCCCGATTGGCCTTAAAAATGAGGGGCCACATGAAGGGATCGTTGTAGATGTTTTTGTATTCAGCGATCCACCACAGACACTCGCCTTTGACCACGGTGTGCTGGGCGGGGAGAGAGGCGTAGAATTGTTCATAGAGTTCGCGGGGAGTCGGTTCGGGAGCCTTTTCCTCAACAACGACAACGGGTGCGGGCTCTACCACGACCACCTCTTTCACCGGTTGCGGCTGGGGCTCGGACGTCGCCTGCACATTTTTCTTGGCGCATCCGAACGCCAGCAACAAGGAACCAATTGCCACCAGCCAGATAACCTGCTTCATGAAACGCCTCCTCCTTTTTGAATGAATCATATTTCTCATCCAACAGCCCGGGGCAACATCCCCTCGGGTGTTCTCCATACCCCGTACTTTTCCTTTGTATTCTCTCTCGTTCGACATGCCGGGGTCAAGCACTATCTTCTTGAACCATAGCAGGGTTCAAAATTCCTGGCAAGGTGTCATTTTTCATCCCGGAGATTTTTTTACCTTCGATTTCGGCCTGCAAGGCCTGATTGTGCCATCCCCCTTCGTGAAGGCTCGCCGCAGCCGAAAGGAACATTTCTTCGGGCGAATCTTCGTACAAGGCTGTCACCAGTTCCTCGTACGAGGATTTGAAAACTTGGCGGACAAGAGGATTTTGGGAGAAGAGATACCTTGCCAGAAGCTTGTTCTCGCGGTGGGAAGGCAGGTAGAGGATAAAGAGACGTCTACAATGGAAGAGAATGAACCTAACCCTTCGGATCTCCCGCAGGATGCTCTCCCTGGTCTGAAGTGCGCAGGTGGAAAGCTCGCCACAGAGCAGTCTCTCCTCGGGTTTGAGATCTCCGTTGTCGCTCAGGGCGCAAAACCACGGTGCGTAGTACATGAGTTGGTAGGCATCCTCTCGAATTTTCATGCACTCATGGAAAATGTAGCCAATGGCCCAGTCCAGGTATTGGCCGCTCATCGGGGCCTTTCCCGCGGTGTTCAAGACGACGTGGGCCGTGTCTTTGAGCCTCCAGAGGAGGCCTTTATTCATGGATTCGCCCAGCAGTTCGCGAAAAACCTCGAAATCGACCGTCTGGTCGCGGTCGAAACGGAGAAACTCCTTTTCGAGGATGATGGAAATCTGACAAAAATCCCTGAGAATGTCGCGAATAAATTCGTGTTGCTTGGAGGCGACCCAGGCCTTGGACATTGTCGATCACCTTGTGTGACAGCTGTAGATTGCGAAAAAATAAAACAATGGTTGCCAATTCGTCATCTCATTTCCCGATGCAGAAGTCGGCGAATATCCGATGAAGAACATCGTCCGGGGCGATGCGTCCCGTGATTTCCGAGAGATGGCCGACGGCGTTCTGGACATGTCCCGCAAGAATGTCCAGGGGCTGGCCGACTCGTAGGTCAATCAGAAAATGATCGAGCCCAATCCGGGCCTGTCCGAGAAGAACGAGTTGCCGGGCGTTTGGAGCGATGGTTCCCTGCAAGGTCTCACTTTTCTCCGAGTCCAGTTCCCGTCGAATCACGTCCAACAATGTATCGACGTTTCGACCAAATTTGGCAGAAATCAGGATGTGAGGGCCCCGATCGCGATCACGGAGCGTAGTGTCGTCGAGGTCGGGCATCAGGTCAATCTTGTTTCCAGCCAGGATGCAGGGGCGAGATTGACTGAAAGACTCAATGAGGCCCCAATCCTCCTCGGTCATTCCCTGATGCACGTCGTACATGAAGACTACGGTGTCGGCCTCGGACACTAGTTCTTGGGTGCGATGGATTCCAAACTCCTCCACAGGGTCCGCCTTGTCAGAAGCAGACCTGAATCCGGCCGTGTCGACGAGTCTGACCGGGATCCCTTCAAGATCGATCGTTTCCTCGATATAGTCCCTGGTAGTACCGGGAAAATCAGTGACTATGGCCCGTTGGCGACCGAGAATGGAGTTCATCAGACTTGATTTTCCGACGTTGACCTGTCCTGCGATGACGACGAGACAGCCTTCGCGAAATTTGTAGGCCCGTCGACCAGATCGTTCGAGGGCTTCGATCATTTCCAGGCATGATTGGACTTCGGTCTTGGTTGCGGTCATGTCGATGCACTCTGCTTCATCGTCGGTGAAATCAATGGCCAGGAACAGATGGGCCAGAACAGTTTCGAGACGCCTCCGAAGCCGTTCCCCGACATCTTTCAA
The DNA here is from genome assembly GCA_009929795.1 of Deltaproteobacteria bacterium. Lineage (NCBI taxonomy): Bacteria > Pseudomonadati > Myxococcota > Myxococcia > Deltaproteobacteria bacterium. Next base: position 11,391 of record RZZR01000039.1, read on the forward strand.
AGCCCCTGCCCGTTTTGCGGATGCCAGAATAAGGGCCGCTTTGGTCGGAGCCGAGATCAATTCCGCGATGGCCTCGGCCTGGGTCAGATCCATCTTGCCATTGAGAAAGGCCCGTTTGGTGAACTCGCCTGGATCGGCAAGTCGAGCGCCGCAGGCCAGAATACGTTCGAGGAGGGTCTGAAGGACGGTCTGCCCGCCGTGAGCGAAGATTTCAATCATGTCTTCGCCGCTAAAGGAAGCCGGTCCGGGAAGATGAGCGATCAAAACATCGTCGAGAAACGATCCGGATTCGTCGGTAACAATTCCATGGTGGAGGAATCTTGGACGGAAGTCGTCAAAACACGGACTGGAGGAGGTGAAGATGCGCTCGGCGATTGTCCGGCTTTTCGGACCGGTGAGGCGGATGATGCCAATGGCACCTGTCCCAGGTGGGGTCGCTATGGCGGCGATGGTGTCTGTCATGATCGTCGCTGGATGGATATTGAGAAGGCGGGGCCAAGCCCCGCCTTCTGTTTCGGACCGGTGAGGTCCGCCATTATTCAATGGAACCAAGGGATCGCAGTGCGAATGACAGGCTATTCATCCGTTTCGGCCTGAATCTCTTCAGATGAATCCTGAGACCGGCGGAGCATCTTTCTAGGCATGATGAGAACCCGCTTCTGGGAACCCTCCCCTTTGCTTCGGGTCACAATATCATCCTGGTCGTGCAGGGCCACGTGGACGATGCGGCGATGATAGGAAGACAGGGGTTTGGTACTTTGGACTCGGCCAGATTCTCGGGCCTTCTGGGCAAGATAGATGGACGTTTTGGCAAGGCTGTCGTCCTGTCGTTCCCGGTAGTCACCTGCATCGAGCTGAATTCGAGAACTTTCAGGAAAGTGCTTGGAGACAATACGGTTGGTCATGTATTGGAGCGCCGAGATGGTCTGTCCGTCTCGCCCGATGATCAGTCCTGAGTTTTCAGGGTCGGCAATATTGACCTTGATGGGGCTCCCCCCGGTGTCGATTTCAATCTGGGCCTTGTCGGCAAAGCCGACCAGAAGGGATTGAAGGACCGTTCGGATCATATCTTCAAGGTTTGTATCTTCCGAGGGTTTGGCGACGCCGACATCAAGCCTGGCCTGTTTGGGAGGTTTTTTGGGTTTTTCTTGTTCCTGGGGGATGTTTTTCCTTCCGGCACGAATCCGAGCCTTTTTTACACCGACCAGACCAAAAATTCCTGAGGATCCCCCCTCGAGAATTTCAATGTTCAATTGATCACGATCCAAGCCGAACAGCGAGCAGGCTTTTTCGATGGCCTCGTCGACGTTTTTCCCTTCCAAAATGCGATGTTCATTCATGGGCGCTCCTTTGGAGGCCGGTGTCCGCCGAACCAAGTCGCCGATGGCCGTTCTCTCCGGCCTGTACTCGTACGTTTCATCCATGATCGGCGATTTCGTTTCAATGGCTTGGTCTTTGCGTTAGAGGGGTTCGGCGTAAGGAACCGGCAATGTTTATGAGGTTTTGACCTTACGGATCATCAGCCATTGCTGGGCGATGGAAAGCAGATTGTTCACGGTCCAGTAGACCACGAGCCCAGATGGAAAGTTCAGGAAGATGAAGGTGAAGATGATGGGCATAAACAGCATGATCTTGGCCTGGAGGGGGTCCCCAGGCATCGGGGTCATTTTCTGTTGCAGAAACATGGTGGCCCCCATGATCAGGGGGGTCACGTACAGGGGGTCCTTGGCCGAGAGGTCGGCCAGCCAGACGATGTCCGTAAAGGGCAGGTTGGAGATGAACGGAGCGTGGCGGAGTTCGATGGCTCCGAGCAGAGCCTGATAGAGAGCGAAAAAGACCGGAATCTGCAAGAGCATCGGCAGACAACCGCCCAGCGGATTGACCTTGTACGTCTTGTAGAGCTGCATGAGTTCGGTGTTCATCCTCTGGCGGTCGTCTTTGTACTTTTCTCGAATTTGGGCCATTATGGGCTGAAGTCGCTTCATCTGCTCCATGGATTTGTAACTTTTTTGGGACAGGGGCCAAAAAATAATTTTAATGATGATGGTCAGGATGATGATGGCCACACCGTAGTTGTGCACGAATTTGTACAGGAAGTTGAGGAAGGTGATGAGGGGTTGGGCGATGACGTTGAAGAATCCGTAGTTGATAGCCCGGCCGAGGTCGCTTGGAGCCACGACCAGGTCGGTTTCGGTTTTGGGGCCGAAATAATAGGCGTTGGTCATTTCCATTGCTTGATTCGGAGCTAGGGCAATTTCCTTCTCCAGAACCAGTCGGAAGGTTTCGTCTTCGAATTTCGCCTTGAGGCCCATGGTTCCGGATTCGGGTACCATGGCGGCCATGAAGTAGTTGCTTTCGATGGCTCCCCATTGCACTGGCTCAAGGGGACTGATGCCAATTTTGAGATCGTCCAGATCGGATTCGTCTTTTAGGCTAGTGGCCGTCAGATAGGCTATGCGCGGAAGGTTGTAGGGATTTGGTTGGGCCGAAAAATCCGAAGCGGCCAAGTTGAATCCCAGCACCCCGGATAGCGGGTTTCCTCCAGTGTTGGAGATGGCCAGTCTTTCTTTGATCAAGTACGTTTGCCCCGAAAAGGACAGGGTGCGGACGAGCATGAAATCGCCGATGCGCCCGTTGAAGATCAATGATCCACTGTCCTCGGCTCCATTCAGCTTGAGGTCGCTTCCTTGAAAGGACCACTCCCCATGTTTCCAAGTACCGGTTTTCTGCCAGCTGATACCCATTGGTGCTTTGGACATGGCCGTGCTCGACACCAAGTCGATCGGAGAAGCCCCAGGGGCTATGGTTTCACGATATTCAGTCAGGGTGAAGTGCTCCAAAATTCCGCCTGTTGAGCTGAACTCGGCTTGGTAGAGCGGGGTTTCAACACGAACGGTCCGGCCTTCGGTGGGCGTAAATAATTGACTAGCCGTATCTGATATGGAGGTCTCGGCATCGGGGGGGATTGCCTGAGAGGGAGGCTGTTCCATCGTGGCTACGGATGTCGTGCCTGGATCCGGAGCGGGATGCTGCGGAGGAAACAGCCAGTTCCATGCCAAGAGGACAGCAAGTGAAAGGACTACAGCCAAGAGTGCTCTTTTATTATCCATGAGATTTATTCGTCGCCAATGTTGTGATTGACAGTTGTGGCCGGTGGAGTCCGGTTCGGTGCTCATTGGGATTGATGGCCAAGTCAGTTTGTTCGACGTCCAATGAAGATGCCTCATAAACGGCAGCCGACTGGGAACGAGGGGGGGGGACCGGATCGTATCCGGAGCCGCCCAACGGATGGCATCTCATAATGCGAGTGAGAGCCAGGGACATTCCTGTCAGGCATCCGTGCATCCGAACGGCCTCGACGGCGTATTCGGAACAGGTCGGCACGTAGCGGCAGCAGGGGGGGTAAAGCGGAGACACGAAGGTACGGTAGAGCCTGAGCAGGAAGACAAGAACGCTACATATGATGCGACCGGCAAGAACGTCTATCCTTGGCTCGCGTGGCCAAGAGCACCAGTTCTTCGTCAACCAGGAATTGATGGATGCGCGTACAGTCAATCCCCCTTTTGGGTACGATGACGACATCCCATCCTGTGAACAGATTTCTGTGTCTTCGATATGCTTCACGAATCAGGCGTTTGAGTCGATTCCGTTGGCAGGCCCGGCCAATCTTTTTGCTGACGGCCACTCCGAGTCGCCCCTTTCCGTCCCTGGGGACGACAAACATGAGGAAGCCGGGGGAGGTCACCCGCTTTCCATGTGAGTAGCATTCGAGAAATTGTGGCCTTTTGAGAAGCCGGGCCGACTGGGGAAGCCCTAGACCGACAGGCGTTGACGGCCCTTGGCTCGGCGGCGCTTCAGGATGGCCCGGCCGTTTTTGGTTCTGGATCGGACCAGAAAGCCGTGGGTCCGTTTTCGGCGAATCTTGCTTGGTTGGTAGGTGCGTTTCATGATGTATCTCCTTCATAAATTTATATACATGTCATTAGGCAAACAATCTTTATAGCTTCGGCATTAGGAATCGTCAAGCCGTGGACACACACGGGAATTCGGCCAATTCTTGATTGCTCTGGGCGATATTTCATTCACGATACGGTCGTCGTAACCAAGGAGGATCAATGGAAACAATATTCGTACGCGGAATGTCCTGTGAACATTGTCGGGAATCGGTCGTCGAGGCGTTGTCCCGAGTCCCGGGTGTCGTCAAGGTGGAGGTTAGTCTGAAAGAGGCGCTGACCCGGCTTGAAGTCGGTCCCGGCTACGATCGGCAAGCCGCGCAGAGGGCCATCGAACTCATAGGGTTCGAGGCCGGAGAGCCGTGATCATTTTGGGAGGACCGCATTTTCAAGGGCTAGGAGTTCATGCTTCAGTTTTTCTCCGGGGCCGAATCTCCCAAGGCTTCCATCCGATCGTATGACCCTGTGACACGGCACGTATAGCGGCCAAGGGTTGCAGGCCATGACATTGCCCACGGCCTGGGCGGCGCGGGGTGAACCGCATCTTCTGGCCAGGTCGCGGTAGGTCGTCCATGTGCCGGCCGGTACTGTCTCTCGGAGAGTGGATAGAACGCAGCGAGCAAATGGGGATACTCGCGTCCAGTCCAGAGGGAGATTGGGCCAGGCAGGGTGTCCGTAGCGGAAGACGATACCGGTGAGGGATTGGTGCCAGGGGGACTCTATCGAAGACGACGGCTCGGTGCCGCCTCTCGATTTCAAGGTCATGAATACAATCTGTCCATTTGCCCAGTGGATGGTCCACGAAAAAGCCGGATTAACAAAAAGTTCATTTCCCGAGAGGTTCTTGGGGGCACGTTTGTCGGGAAGAGTCGGGGACGATGTTTGATCGGCGTAGTTCATGATGAATCTCCCGTAGCGTTGATGGTTTGTCGGCGATCCATCCCGGAGCGAGGAGTTCACCGGGGGCCGGATCCGAATTCAGACGGTGGATGACTATGTCTGGACGCAGGCGAATGACCGCTGCGGCGGCCCAAGACGCGTATTCCTCCATGCTCAGGGGGTGGTAATTGCCCGATGTCCACCATTTGGCCAGCGTCGTATTCCGCCCAACATAGCAGCAATGGATCTTGATTCCGTGGACGGGAAGGTCGTTGAGGAAGTTGATCGTGCGGAGGAAATCTTCGGGACTTTCGCCGGGAAGTCCGGCGATGACATGGACGCAGATCTGGAGCCCCTGCCTGGAAACCATGCGGGCGGCCCGGGCAAAACACGCAGACGTGTGCCCACGGTTAATGCGCCGGAGGGTCTCGTCGCAAGATGTTTGCAGGCCGATCTCGACCCATGTCTCGGGATAGTCCTGTTTGGCGATGATTGTTGTTTTTTCTTCGTCCAGGCAGTCAGGCCTGGTGCCGATACACAGGCCGATCAGATCGGGGAGGCCTCGGAGGCCGGAGAGTATATTGCGCAAGACCGGAGCCGGGGCGTGGGTGTTTGTGAAGGATTGAAGATAGGCCAGGTAGCCGCGAAAAGTGTCTCGGGATTCGAAGCGTTCGTGCCATAGCATGTACTGGTCGGCCAGAGTTAGCCCTATTTCGGCCAGTCCAGTTCCGGAGCCGCGTGGATTGCAGAACGCACAGCCTTTGGTCGAGATGGTTCCGTCCCGGTTGGGGCAGCTCAGGCCAGCGTCCAGAGGAATTTTCTTCACTATTCCTCCATATCTGTCCTTGAGATGGGTTTTAAGGGTTCTGTATCGACGTGTCGGGAGGAGTTTCTTTTCCGAAATACGGTCACAGCTCGACTGTTGCCTGGTCGCCGGAATTGTGGTATTTTTCATAGGTTATTGCGTTCCCTCAGTATATCGAAAAATTTGCCGTCCGACGGTCGGAAATGGATGATTTTTTGTAAAAAACAGGAACGGTAGAGAATGCAAGGGCGGACCGATGCGATTTACAGCGAGGTATCATGTCAAAACTATTTGATAAATTCTTAGGGCTGTTTTCCAGTGACCTAGCCATCGATCTGGGCACGGCCAACACGTGCGTGTACGTCAGGGGCAAGGGCATCGTCTTACGCGAACCTTCAGTGGTCGCCGTTAAAAAAGATGGTCGGGGTGGGAACAAGGTGCTGGCCGTTGGGGATGAGGCCAAAAAGATGCTCGGTCGAACTCCTGGCAACATTGAGGCCATTCGTCCCATGAAGGACGGGGTCATAGCCGATTTCGAGATCACGGAGTCCATGCTTCGTCATTTTATCGCCAAGGTGCACAACAGTCGCAAACTCGTCAGGCCTCGGGTGGTCATATGCGTCCCGACGGGAATCACCCAGGTCGAGAAGCGGGCCGTTCGCGAATCGGCCGAGAGTGCCGGAGCCAGGGAGGTCTATCTCATCGAGGAGCCAATGGCCGCAGCCATCGGGGCCGGGCTTCCGATCACCGAACCGATTTCGAATATGGTCGTCGACATCGGGGGGGGGACCACCGAAGTGGCTGTCATCTCCCTCTCTGGGGTGGTCTACTCCAAGTCCGTCCGAGTCGGCGGGGACAAGATGGACGAAGCTATCATGCGTTATGTCCAGCGCAAATACAATATGCTCGTCGGCGAGAGCACGGCCGAGAGGATCAAGACCCAGGTCGGCTCGGCCTTTCCACTGGAAACCGAAATGGAGATGGAGGTCAAGGGTCGGGATCTGGTGTCCGGAATTCCGCAGAACATCACCATAACCTCCGAAGAGGTTCGTAAGGCCATATCCGAGCAGGTCGACAGCATCGTCCAGGCCGTTCGAATCGCTTTGGAGCAGACACCTCCGGAGTTGGCGGCGGACATCGTGGACAGGGGAATCGTGCTCACGGGTGGAGGAGGCCTTCTCAAGGGGTTGGATCAACTTTTGCGAGAAGAGACTGGGTTGCCCATCTCGGTGGTTCAGGATCCGCTTTCGACCGTAGCTTTGGGTTCGGGTCAGGTTCTGGACAACCTCGATGTTCTCAAGGAGGTTACCATCGATTAGCGCCAACTCCCGCTATCGTTTCAGGATTCTTCTGTACGCACTCGTTCTTCCCCTTTTCCTCTACATTTCAATTTATACTTGGAACTGGAGAACAGGAAGTCTGGACCGATTTTCGGCCTATACCGGCATGGAACTTGTCGGTTGGACCCTGGCCCCTGGGCAGTATGTGCATAGATTGTTGTCCGGGGTATGGACCAAGTATGTTGATCTTGTCCATGTCCGGGAGGCATTGGATGCCCTGCGCATGGAGAGGAACCGTCTGATGGAGGAGCTGGCCCAGGCCAGGGAGGAGGTTGCCGAAGCCGAGCGGTTGAGAAGGATTCTGAATTTTTCTCCACCTTCCGGGTGGAAGAGAGAAGGTGTTCGGGTTGTTGGGCAGAGAATGGGGCCCAACGCCCTCTTGGAAACGATCATGTTGGACAAGGGAAGTATGCAGGGAGTCAAGCCCGATTCCCCAGTGATCGCTCCGGACGGGGTTATTGGCAGGGTGTACAGGGTCGGCTTGAATTATTCCACGGTACTTCTTCTCTCCGATCCGAATAGTCGGATTCCGGTTTTGTCACAGTCGAGCAGGACTCCGGGGATATTGTACGGGCAGGGGGAAGGTTTCCCTTTGACCCTGCGCTATGTGCCTGTCAACTCACCGATGTCCGAAGGAGAAGTCTTGGTGACGTCCGGAATGGCTGGCATTTTTCCAAAAGGTTTGCCTGTCGCCCGCGTCAGCCGTATCGAAGGGTCGGAGACGTCTCTTTTTTTGGAAATAGAGGCCATATCCCCACTGTCGGCGATTTTAGCAGAGGAGCTTTTGGTCATGACCCCCTCGGAGGGCTTAGCCAATGAAAACGGGCATGAGAACGTCCTCAAATTCGAGGAGGAATGATTGCCTGCCTGGTTGTGGTGGAGTTTTTACAGCCTTGGTGCCATTTGGGCTCAATACTTCTGGGCTGGCCTTGATTTTTTCACTCCTGGAATATTGATTTGTCTTCAAGATCGTCGGATCAAGACAGCCTTGATCCTGTCCGGTGTATGGCTTTTCCTTGTCGAAGGGACCGGGTCTTTGGCCTTTGGCTCACAACTAATTTATTTAGTTGGAGTATTTGTTTTCTTTGGTGCCGGAGCTCTTCGGCTGGAACCAGAAAACCCTGTTTTCGTCGTCATTTTCTCCTTGACACTCGCCCTCTGGCACACGGCCGTCAGTTGGTCGATGCTTTCCCTGCAGGACTTGCAATTCGACGGTGGTAAGCTTCTGGCCGTTGTTCCTGGACAGTGGATGGCGACCGTTTTCGTCTGGGGAATAGCCTTTTTGTCGTCGAGGTTTCTGGTGCGTATTCGGACATGAAACAATACAGACTCGACAATCAGCGCACCAGGCAAAGCCACTTGTGGCTTGTTCAGGTGCTGGTGGCTGGCCTTTTTTGTCTCTTAAGCCTCAGACTGTGGTATCTACAGGTCTACAAGGGAGAGCATTTCGCCCGTAAAGCCCAGGACAATCGGATTCGGAGACACACGGTCTATGCTCCCCGGGGGCTTGTCGTGGACAGAGAAGGTCGATTCCTGGCCGTCAACGAGCCTGCATACGGGCTGGCCATCGTTCGTGAGAACTGCTCAGATTTTAAGAAAACTCTGGACTATGTCGCCTTGGTGTCCGGGGCACCACGAGAGGTGCTGGTCGGTGATTTCGAGAAGGGCCGTAAACGGGTCCGTTCTTTCGAAAAACAAATTTTGCTGTCCAACATACCCTTTTCCTTGTTGGCCAAAATCGAAGCCGACGCAATCCATTGGCCAGAATTGCAGATCGTGGTTCAGCCCAGGCGGCACTACACCCAAAGCGAGCTTTTTTCTCATGTCATCGGCTATGTTGCCCAGGCCAACGAAGACGAGCTGAACGCCGACCCCGGGCTTCAATTGGGAGACACCGTGGGCAAGGCCGGACTAGAACTGATCATGGAGTCCAGGCTCCGGGGGAGCAAGGGGCTCAAGGAGGAGGAGGTCGACGCTGCGGGACGATGCCTCAACGAACGAGTCATCTCCAGTTCAGAAGCCGGTGAAAATTTTCGATTGAGCATCGATCTGGACTTGCAGAAGTCCGCAGCCGATAGGCTGAAGGGTCAAGCAGGGGCGGTGGTCGTGCTTGAACCTCGAACCGGAAAGGTCCTGGCTCTCGTCAGCCAACCGGGATATGACAGCAATCTGTTCGTGGGGGGGTTGAGCGACGCCCAATGGAATGCTCTTGTGTCGGATCCCCTCCATCCCTTGCAGAACCGTCCAATACAGAGTGCATATCCTCCTGGTTCGGTCTTTAAGCTTGTCATGGCTGGATGCGGGATGATGAATCATTTCGTATCGTTGTCAGATCAAGTCTACTGCACCGGCGTGTTTAAGCTGGGGGAGCGGGAGTTCAGGTGCTGGAAAAAAGGCGGCCATGGTGCGGTCGATCTTCGTAAATCTTTGGTCGAGTCTTGCGACGTCTATTACTATCAGCTGGGCAAGCGCATGGGCATCGACACGATCAGTACCTTTACCAAGGCCTGTGGTTTCGGGGCCGTCACCGGCATAGATTTACCGAGCGAGCGACCGGGACTGGTCCCGGATCGGGCCTGGAAGGTGCGAAGGCATGGGGAGAGCTGGCAGGGGGGAGACACCATTAACATGTCAATCGGGCAGGGCATGCTTCTGACCACGCCCTTGCAGGTGGCCCGGTTCGTGGCCGCCCTGATCAATGGCGGCCACCTGATACGGCCAAGTGTTCTTGCCGACTCGGAGGTCGAGATTGCAGGGCAATTGCCCATGAATGAAAGAACTGCCGCATTTATCGCCGAAACCATGGTTCAAACAGTGGAACTTCGACAAGGGACGGCTTGGCGTCTGAAGCGTCCTGGGGTCCGGATCGGCGGGAAGACCGGGACGGCGCAGGTCGTGAGATTGATGGAGAAGTACGAGAAAAAGACGACCGATGAAATTCCTTATAAATTTCGTGACCACGCGTGGATGGCCAGCTTTGCCCAGCAGGATGACGACAGTTATGTGATCGTGGCCATGGTCGAACACGGTGGTGGGGGAGGCGCAACGGCGGGCCCAGTGGTCGACGCGGTATATGAGCATCTTTTCCCACGGGAATCTCAAGATGATTTGAATGCGGTTCCCACGCGAGAATCGAACCCGACATGATCGACCGAAGGCTTCTAACTCACATCAACTGGCCATTTTTTGGGCTCACAATTTTGCTTCTGGCTGTCGGCGTCCTGAATCTCTATTCGGCCAGTGCCGTGCGCATTGAGGGGGGACTGAGTCTTGACTCCTACTATCAGAGGCAGATGGTGTGGGGTGGAGTCGGAATGGCCTGTATGGTCTTGGTCATGGCTTTCGACTACAGGCATCTTCGTGATGCGGCTTGGCCCATCTACTGGACCGCGATTGCAATGCTTGTCGCCGTGTATTTCTTTGGCCGCTCCATCAGTGGTGCAAGGCGTTGGCTTGATTTCGGCTTATTGAATGTTCAGCCCAGCGAATTGGCCAAAATCGCTATTCTTCTGATAGGGGCCAAGCTCATTGCCAGACAGGAGGGACACTACGATTGGCCGGCCTTGGGCCGTATTCTTGGCGTGGTGGTCCTTCCAGCCTTGCTCATTTTCAAGCAACCAGATCTCGGCTCGGGACTGACGCTGTTCATGATTCTGGGAGGGATGCTCCTGGTCAAGGGTGTGTCGGGGCGGATTCTCAAATTTTTGATTTTGGTTGTGCCGGCGGTGCTCCCTTTTACATGGTTTTTTTTGCATGACTATCAGAAGGCCCGGATCATGACATTTCTAAATCCGGGACGCGACCCTTTAGGTGCCGGTTACCACATCATACAGTCACAGATCGCCATCGGTTCAGGGGAAATGTGGGGTAAAGGCTTTATGGAGGGAACTCAAGGCATGTTGAGTTTTCTGCCGGAAAAGCATACCGATTTCGCCTTCGCCGTATTGGGTGAAGAGTGGGGCTTCATGGGGGCGATGATCCTCTTAAGTATTTTTTGCGCCTTCTTGTACCAGATTTATCTCGTCGCAGTAGATGCCAAGGACGAATTTGGACGATATCTGGCCGTTGGAGTTTTTTTTTATTTCTTTCTGCAGATATTTATCAATATAGGCATGGTTCTAGGGCTGATGCCGGTCGTGGGGATCCCACTTCCGTTTATCAGTTATGGGGGAAGCGCGGCTGTGGTCAATTTTTGTCTGATCGGACTTGTGCTGAATGTTTCCATGCGCAGGTTCATGTTCAAAAAAGGTTAGGCCGGTTTCAGATCGGCCCTTCCGGGAGGTAGCGGGATGGGAAAAAACGATATCAACGCCTTTCTCGGCGCGGGCACTGTGTATCGCGGGCATTTGGTGTTCCAGGGATCGGTTAGGATTGACGGCGAGTTCGAAGGCGACGTGGAGTCGGAGGGAACTCTGGTTGTGGGAAGAGAGGCCAAGGTGACGGGAACCATCTGTGTCGGAACGCTTGTTTTGAGCGGCTCAGTGAACGGGACGGTACGGGCCTCGGAAAAAATCATTCTGAGCAAGGAGGCCAGAATGGTTGGCATCATCCAAGCCCCGTCCATGGCTATGGAGGAGGGGGCTGTCCTCAAGGGAAAGGTGAATATGGATGGGGACGGGGATTCTTCCGAGGATTTGCCCCTCAAGTGTGAGTCTCATGAATGATTGCTCCGGTTAGCATCTCGTA
>RZZR01000040.1 GCA_009929795.1 Deltaproteobacteria bacterium
CTGATCTGTGCCTTCGAGGTAAAGGTCGGCCGGGAATCGGCACTCGGGACGACCTTCGAGAACAGCGGCGAAACTCGTGCCCGAGTCGAACCAGACGTCCAGAATGTCGTCCTCCTTTTCCCAATGCGTGCCCCCGCATTTGGGGCAGGTCAGCCCGGCCGGGATAATGTCTTCCAATGGTGCCTCAAACCAGTGGTCGGCCCCGGTGGGATGAGTGGCGAAACCGTCGACCACGGAGCGGACCCAGTCGGCGTCGAACCAAGCCTGGCCGCAATCCTTGCAAAGCAAGGCGATGATGGGCACGCCCCACATACGCTGTCTTGAGATGCACCAGTCGGGTCGATGTTCGATCATGTTGTGGATACGATCACGGCCCCAAGAGGGTATCCATTCGACCTGATTGTCGATGGCCTCCAGGGCATTTCGGCGCAGATCGTTTTTGTCCATGGAAATGAACCATTGGGTGGTTGCTCGGAAGATGACCGGTTTCTTGCACCGCCAGCAATGGGGATAGGAGTGGGAGATCTTCTCGGAAGCCAGCAAGGCACCCTGTTCCTTCAGGATGTCCATGACCTTCGGGTTGGACTGGAAGACGTTCAGTCCGGCCAGAGGCTCCACCGTAGCCAGGAACCGGCCCTGGTCGTCAAGAGGCGAGAGGACTTCCAGGCCGTAACGCAGGCCGGTCTCGTAGTCTTCCCGGCCGTGGCCAGGGGCGGTGTGGACGCAGCCGGTGCCTGTGTCCAGGCTGACGTAGTCGGCCAGGACCACCGGGGACTTACGGGGGAAAAATGGGTGGTCAGCCACCAGACCTTCGAGGTCCTTGCCGGGGGTCCGGCCGAGGATTTTCGGGTCGGCCCAGTTGAAGCGGGTGGCGCAGGTCTCCAGAAGTTCAGCGGCCAGGATGAATTGTCGCCCGTCGTTCTCGATCAGGACGTACTCGAAATCCGGATGGACGGCCACGGCCATGTTGTCGGGAATGGTCCAGGGTGTGGTGGTCCAGATGACGATGGAGGCCTGTTTGATTTTGGTTTTAGAAAAAATGTCTGAGAGTTTTTGGTCCTTCAGAGGAAAGGCGACATAGATGGACGGTGATGTGTGGTCGGCGTACTCGACCTCTGCCTCGGCCAATGCTGTCTGACAGGAGCAGCACCAGTGGATGGGCTTCAGGTTTCTCTGGACCGAGCCCTGGGCCATGAAGGCGCAGAGTTCTCCGGCCGTGGCCGTCTCGTAGGCCGGGGTCATGGTCATGTACGGGTCGTCCCAGTCGCCCAGAACTCCGAGCTGGCGGAATTCAGAGCGCTGCACGTCGAGCCAACTCAATGCGTATTCCCGGCAGCGCCGGCGAATGTCTAGAGGGGACATTCTGGCCTTGTCGGCCCCGAGCTCCTGCTCGACCTTGTGCTCGATGGGCAGGCCGTGACAGTCCCATCCCGGTATGTAGCGGGCTTGGCGTCCGGTCATGTTCCGATGTTTGACGATGATGTCCTTGAGGATCTTGTTCATGGCCGTGCCCAGGTGGATGTGCCCGTTGGCGTAGGGCGGGCCGTCATGGAGGACGTAGTCGGGCCGGCCCTGGTTGGCTTCGACCATGGACTGGTAGGCGTCGATGGATTCCCAGAATTCGAGCATGACCGGTTCATTCTTGGTCAGGCTAGCCTTCATGGGGAAGATGGTCTGGGGAAGGTTGAGGGTCTTCTTGTAGTCGCTCATGGCCGGGGTAGCCTCCATTGCTCAAGGCGGGTGTTCATGTCGAAATGACCAAATGAATTGGTCAAATTGAAACATGCTCCAGGCGAAGTCAAGAACGGTTTCGCCCGCCCCGGCGGAAGTCCCAGCGGTCTCAGGGAACCGGTTCCTGGATCCCGGCCATCTTGAGGATGTGGATCGGGACCTCGGACAAGGAGTCCACGACCTTGTTGCCGAAGAAGGTCAGATTGACGGGATGGATCGTGCCGTCGCCGTCCGTGTAGGGGCAGATGTTGAAGAATTCGTCGTGTTGCCAGTAGTTCCAGAGGTAGAGGATGTCCCCGTAGGTCCGGCAGCCCCCGATGTCCTGGCCGTAGGGCATTCCATTGATCATGCTGGGAATCGGCGAATAGGGCAGCGGGGCGTCAAGTTTGGGGGGCGGGCCGAAATCGTAGCCGCCCGGCTCGTTGCCAAATGATACGTTGCCGGCCAGGACCACGAAGCGACTGCCTCCGTCGGTATAGAAGACATTGCCACCGGCGGCCGGTCTTTTAGCGAGGGCCACGTTGCCGGCGATCCAGGTTCCGGTATCAAGGGATGTTCCTTGAGCGCCGGTGGTGTAGATGGCTCCGCCGTCCCAGAGTGCCTGGAGAAAACCCTCGATGCGGTTGGAGACGATTCTGTTGCCGGTGGTGGCCGTGGGCGTGTCGAAAAATTCCCAGATGCCCGGATAGGCGTCTGGCAGACCCGGAAAGCTGCCAGGGTCGAGCAGACCCCACCCCCAGCCTAGGGCGATACCGGACCAGGGTACGCCAGTGATGGTGTTGTTCTTGATGGTCGTTCGGGTGGTCGACCCGACAAAGATGGCCGCGGTGTCGACATAGTCTCGCCCGGTTAGCTCGATGAGGTTGTTCTGGACGAGGTTGTCCTTGGTCAGATGGACCTCGGACGGCGGGTGGTGGTCGACTTCCCCGATGCCGCCGATTTGCACGGCCGAGGAGGAAATGTCGGTGAAACGGTTGTTGCGAACGATGAGGCCTTGGCAGCCGGTTCCACAATTCAGGGCCGCGGCCCCGAGGCCTTCGAACACGTTGAAAACGAACTCGATTTTCCGGGCGTAGGTAAAACCGAGGTTTCCCGGGGTGAGGACCAAACGCTCCGCACAGCCCAGGGTGTTGGGCCAGATATGGCCAATGATGTTGGTGGCCTGCCGGCCGACCAGATGGGCGCCGCTCTGGTCGGTCACGTAACCCTGACCACCGCTAGGGCCGAGCCAGGTGGCGTAACGGAAGGTCAGCCCCTGGAAGCGGATGTTGGTCACCGGCTGTTCGGGAGTGCCATGCCCGACGATCAGGGACTCGAGCACGGGCAGCTCGACCTCGGCCCGGGCCAGGTCCTCGCCGTCCCTGGGTAGATAGTAGATCTTCCCAAGGGTCGAATCCATGGCCCATTCGCCGGGCTGGTCAATGAAGGACAGGCTGTTCTCGAACCGGGCCACCTGCCAGAAGCTCCAGAGCCCGGGACCGAACACACCAGGTCGAAGAGGGTCTTCGGAGAGAAAGGTGTTGGCGTTGGTCCAGGCCGGCTCCTTCATGATCAAAAGGCCGCTCCCCTGCTCGTCCGTAGACTGGACGGATTCCACTCCGCAGATCATCATCTTCCACTGGGAAACGAGAACGGCGTCAATTTCGGCCGGGTTGTTCCACAGGGCCGGGAAGGCCCAGGCCGGATCATTGTAAGTGGTGAAGGCGTAGCGGATGCCCATGCGGCCCTTGGGCAGGAAGCTGGTCGGATAGTCGGTGGTTGCCGCCCGGACAGCTCGCTGGCCGTTGACGAAGAGTTGTCTGGACCTGATGCCGGGAGGAATATCCGCGACCTGGATATTTCCGTGGCCATCCAGCGATCGCCATCCCTGGACGGGGATGGACCCGCAGACAACGGGCCTGTGGCCGGATGCGGCCTGCCAAACCACATGATGGGAGTTCCGGCCGGAATCGCGACCATCCAGTATCAGGGGCTCGGTCAACCGATAGGTTCCTCCGTAGAGATTGACGACAATGTCGGCGTCAAGGTTCGGGCCCACGGTTCGAACCGCGTCCCTGGCCCGGGCCAGGGACTGGAAGGGCGCGTTGGCCGTGCCTGGGTTGGAGTCGTGGCCCGTGGGTGAGATCCAGAACTGGGGCCAGGCTTGGGCCGTCACGGATAGAATGAGGGTCGCGAAGATTGCCAGGATGAGACTCAGCCCGAAAAAACGGGTGTTGTGGGATGTTCCGGTCATGGAATGTTCCCGGGCTCAAGCCCTGTTGATTTTTTGAAGGACTACTCACTCTTTAGCCCCGACCATGGATCAATGCAAGGAGGGCGAGGGCCGAAAATCGAAGGCTTGAGTTTCACCTGCCCAGCGGCTAGTGAGGTCCGGACCAATCATCATTATCAACACACGGAAGGAAGAATGAGCAAGCACGAGCATGGGTTCGAATTGGTGGAAGAACGGCAGATTAAAGAAATCCATTCCCTGGCCAGGCTCTACCGGCATTTCAAGACCGGGGCCCGAGTTTTGTCCGTTCAGAACGACGATCCGAACAAGGTTTTCGGCATCACCTTCCGGACCCCGCCTAAAGACTCGACCGGAGTGGCACATATCCTGGAGCATTCGGTCCTGTGCGGTTCGAGGCGCTACCCGGTCAAGGAACCATTTGTCGAACTCCTCAAAGGATCATTGCAGACTTTTCTGAATGCCTTCACCTATCCGGACCGGACCTGCTATCCGGTGGCCAGCCTGAACGAGCGGGATTTTCGAAATTTGACCGACGTCTACCTTGATGCGGTCTTTCATCCCAGAATCACTCCGGAGATCTTCCGCCAGGAGGGTTGGAGGTATGAACTCGACGGGGAGGGAAAGGCCTTGTCCATGCAGGGCGTAGTCTTCAACGAGATGAAGGGGGTCTATTCCTCCGCCCCAAGCCTTTTGGGCGAGACATGTCAGCGGTCCCTGTTCCCGGACACCCTCTATGGCCTGGATTCCGGAGGTGATCCGGAGGTCATTCCGACTTTGACCTACGAGGACTTCAAACGATTTCACGAGACCTATTACCATCCTTCCAACAGCTGGATCTTCTTCTACGGCGACGACGACCCTGACGAGAGACTGAAGCTCCTGGTCGAATATTTGGACGAGTTCGAGGCATTGGCCGTGGATTCAAATATTCCCCTTCAGAGTCCGATCCCTTGTCCGGTTAGGGTTGTCAGACCCTACCCAGCCGGTGAGGAGCAGGGTGAACCCAAGAGCATGGCATGTTTGAACTGGCTTCTGCCCGAGATCGTCGAGGCCGAGGTCGGCCTGGCATGGGGTGTGCTTGGGTATCTGCTGGTGGCCATGCCCGGATCGCCCCTGCGCCGGGCCCTGATCGAGTCGGGTCTGGGCGAGGATCTTGTCGGCGAGGGCCTGGAGACGGATTTGCGGCAGATGAGCTTTTCCACCGGCCTGAGCGGAGTCCGACCCGGAGACGAGGACAAGGTCCACGACCTGATTCTGGATACCCTGACCCGAGTGGCTCGGGAAGGGTTCGAGCCTGAATTGGTCGAGGCCGCCCTGAACAGGATGGAGTTCGCCCTGCGGGAGAATAACACCGGGTCTGCCCCGAGGGGCCTGGTTGTCATGCTTCGAGCCATGAAAGCCTGGATCTACGACCGCGGGCCATTCCTCTTTTTGGAATTCGAACCGGCCCTCGAACGGCTCAAGTCGAGACTGGCCTCCGGGGAGCCTGTGTTCCGAGATCTGGTGGCCCGGTATCTTTTGGACAACGAGCACCGCAGCTTCGTCGTCATGGAACCCGACACGGCCTTTGAGACGCTCAGGGCCGCCCGGGACCGGGAGCGCCTGGACGCCGTTCTGCAAGGCATGACCCTCGAGGTCCTTGAGGCGGTCAAAGACGAGCAGGCCCGTCTTAAGGCCTTTCAGGAAACCCCGGACAGGCCCGAGGACCTGGCCAGGATTCCCTTTCTCAAGCGTTCGGACATCAATCCGGCCATCAGGACGGTTCCTCACGAGATTCTTCATCTCGACGGCGTCGAGATCCATCGCCACGCCCTGGAGACCAACGGCATCGCCTATCTCGGTCTGGGGCTGGACATCGGGGCCGTGCCCGAACACCTGCTGTCCCTTCTGCCCATCTATTGCCGGGCCATTCTGGAGATGGGCAACGGCCTTGAGGACTATGTCCGGTTCAGCACGCGCATCCGGCGCAAGACCGGGGGGCTGTCGGCTGGGCCCCTGGTAGTGGCCCTGCGCGGTAAAGACCGTTGCCGCGGGCTGTTCATGCTTCAGGGAAAGTCCACGGGTGACAAGGTCGGGGACATGATCGGGATCATGGCTGATGTCCTGCGGGGAACCGATTTTGACGACAAGGCCAGGCTGACCCAGATTGTTTTGGAGGAGAAGGCCGGTCTGGAGCAGTCCCTCGTGCCCTATGGTCACGCCGTCGTCCTGAACAGACTCAATTCCTGGTTTGGGGAGGCCAATTGGTTGGGTGATAGGTTTAACGGGCTTGAGTATCTGTTCTATCTTCGTAGTCTGGCGAACCGACTGGATTCGGACTGGCCCGGAGTCTTGGACGATCTCTGCAGACTACGGAACGTTCTCCTGAATAGGAAGAACATGATCGTCAACGCGACCATGCCTGATTCCCTCTGGGATCGGACAGTGGCGCCCCTGTACGACCTTGTCGGGTCCATTCCTGAGGTTTTGTCCCACCCCCGGGAATGGCCGGGAGCCGGCCCGGCCGTGTCCGAGGCCTTGATCGTGCCCTCCCAGGTCAACTACGTGGGGCGCGTCCTGCCCCTTGACGATGGAGGGGACGACAACCACGGGGCCATTCAGGTGGCCATGAACATTCTCAAGACCTCTTGGCTCTGGGAGCAGGTCCGGGTTCGCGGTGGGGCCTATGGAGCTTTTTGTGGGTATGACCGGATCATGCGGATCATGACCTGCGGATCGTATCGGGACCCGAACATCAAGCGCACGGTGGAGGCCTTTGCCGGGAGCGCCGCGTTTTTGACCGGCCGGGGCCTTCCTGTCGAGGAACTCGACAAGGCCGTCATCGGGACCATCGGAGATCTGGACGCCCCCAAGTTTCCCGACGCCGAGGGCCTGGCCGCAACCTTGCGGTATCTGAGCGGGTTTAGGGACGAGGATCGGCAGAGGACTCGGGATCAGGTTCTTGCCGTCTCCATGGAGGACCTGGCCCGGTTCGGCCGATCCATGGCCGATTCCGATCGCCTGGCGGTGGTCTCGGTCCTGGGCTCGGCCCGGGCCGTGGATCAGGCCGAAGCTGAAGGCCTCGGGTTCGAGCGGAGGATCAATCTGCTCTGAGGACGTATGCCTCCAGGGATCAGGGCCTGTACGGCAGGGTGCTGCATGACGGATCTCGCTTGCGGAGGAAGCGACTACGCCGCCGACGAACACCGTGCGAGGGTCGATTTCATCGGCCCAGACCGTCGAACGTGTCGCGAACAGCCTGCGCATCAAGGGCTTGTGAGACAAATGAATACCCCGGAAGGCTCGTTTGGCCTTCCGGGGTATTCCGTCAGATGGTGGATGCGGAATCCGGATTACAGGGCGAGGATTTTCTTGGCGGTTTCGTCGTTGGCGTCGGATACGTGCGGGATTCCGGTTTCCCTGGCTGTTTCCCGATTGCCTGAAAGCAGGTCATCTCGTGAAATCCGGTTCACGGAAAACTTGCGGGCTCCGGCCATGAGCTGCTGTAGGCCGCAAGCCAGCTTGTCCGCCAGGGTCCAGAAGGCTATGGCCCCGTAGGGGATGTTCTTCATTTCCTTCTTGCCGACCTTTTCCTGGACATCATAGTACCCGGCGAAGATCTGCTCTGGGCTGTTCCCGATGTCTTGGACGGTTTTAGGCAACTGCTCCCAGTTGCCGAAGATTTTTTCGCGGCGTTCGGGATGAATCGCGCCTTCGATATTGGTTCCGACAAAGCCGGGGATCATGATGGCTCGGCCCATGCAGATCAGTTTGGTGAACGGGGCGCCCAGGGCCAGGGCCTTGAAGATATGGTCCTCGGTGGCAAACCCGCCGGCAAAGGACAAGTCCACGACTTCCAGGCCGCTGGCCGCCAGGATGGAGGCGTATTCATGGGCCTTGGCGTGCAGGATGATGGACGGTACGCCCCAGCTCTGCATCATATTCCAAGGGCTCATGCCGGTGCCGCCGCCGGCACCGTCGATGGTCAGTAGGTCGAGCTTGGCCTCGGTGGCGAACTTGATGGCCATGGCCAGTTCCTCCATGCCGTAGGCTCCGGTCTTCAGGGAAATCCTCCGCACCCCGAGGCTTCGCAGGTAATCAACGCTTTTCATGAAATCTTCGCGGACCTGCTCGACCTTGCCGAGATTGGTGCCCCCCAGGCGACTGTGCCGGGCAAAGGAGGTGATGGCGCCTTTTTCAAAGGCCGCCTGAACCCATTTCTCTTCCGGATCGGGGTCCACGATGTAACCGCGATTTTTCAGGAATTTCGCGTAATCCAGGCTTGAGACTTGGATTTCTCCGCCGATGTCCTTGGCACCCTGGCCCCATTTTAGTTCGATGATGCACTGGTCACCGTATTTTTGGGAGACATATTCGGCCACGCCGTTGCGGGTGTCCTCCACGTTCATCTGGACGATTATCGCCCCGTGATCACCGTTGTACCGTGTATAGCCGGCAATACGCCGTTCCGGTTCCGGGGCCTTGCTGATTTTACCTTTTGATATCAAAGAATTGCGGTCCACTCCGACCACGTTTTCGCCGATCACAACGGGAATGCCCACCAGGGCCGCGCCGATGGCAAAAGCATTCCAGTATTTTTCGGCGATAAAGGTTGACCCGAGGGCGCCGGTCATCAATGGAATCCGTGCTTTGGTCTAGACCTCCCGGCCAAAGGCGGTTTCCAGACTGACGTTGGGGAAGATGCAGTCGTCCGGATCCGTGGACAGACCTGGGGCCACGCCCTGGACACCGTAGACACGTCCCTGGATGCGAAGTGAATTGTAGGAAACCCCGACATGGGTGGTGTTGTTGGCCCCGGCGGTGACTAGGCCGAAGCTTCTCGGGTAGAGCAGCGAGCGGCCCACCAGGCTGGACATGAAGGTTTCGCACTTGCCCTGGCAGTCTGCCCGACACAGCGTGCACAACCCGGATTCCGCCGGATTGCCCCGATTGTTGGTTCCAAGCACGTCGTTGGCTTTTGAAAAGCGCATGTCACTCATGATCCTTTTTTCTCCTTGAAGAATTGAAGGGGCGGGGAAAAGGACCTTCGTTCATGGCCTGGAGCCGCAAACAAAAAAAGACGTCCTGTCCCCGGTAGTAAACACCTGCGGGCAAGACGTCTTTGTCTCGCAACGGTTTTGCGTCGAAGCTTCAGTGCGTGTCGGAATTATCGCACAAACGCTTTGGCTACATCGTATGTCTAGAAATCCCACTTCACGCCGTTGTGTTGTGGTATGGGCGTCAATATCTTTAAATTCGCAAATTTGTCAATAAGAATCCTACAATTTTGTCGTATGACTTAATAACTATTTTTTATTATTCAATAAATTTCCTCAGAAAGCAAGATGGCCTCGGCAATGCCGCGAATGGGTTTTCGAGAATCCATGCTTTTTTTGCGCAGCCACTGATACGCTTCCTCCGCAGACATCTTGGTCCGCCGCATCAAGACATCCTTAGCCCTGTCGACCAATTTCCGCGTTTCCAGCTCCTCCTGGATGACCTTGGTCTTGATCACCAGTTCCGAGTTGTGGATGGCCACCGCGGCCTGGTTGGCAACCGTGGTGATCAGGTTGATTTCCGTGTCCGAAAAATCGTGGAAATCCGAAGTGAAGCAATTCAAAACGCCGATCACCTGGTGATCCTTGAGCAACAGAGGGATGCTGGCCAAGGATTTGAGTCCGAGCTTTTTGGCCATCTCTTTTTCCTTGAACAGCGACTCGGCCAAAACATCGCGGATGATCAGCGGGATCTTACGTGAGGCCACGTGGCCGACAACGCCCTCATCTATGTTCAGTTCCCGGTCTTTCAGGTACACCGGCTCGATGGTCTGGGTTGCTTTCAAGCGGATCTTCTTGCCCTTGTCGGTCTCCTCGATCAACCACAAGGAGCAGATTTCGACCCCTGTGACCTTGGCCGTGACCATCACGATCAGGCGGAGAATGTCTTCCAGGTAGAGATCCGAATTGATGGCGCTGCTGATGTCCATCAGCGCCTTGATGATCTTGTCCGTGTCGCCGCTATGTTTTTCACCATCCATGGAGAGTTTCCTTGCGTGTTGCCTTGACGGGCAAAAATTTCGCCGTGAGAAGAGTCGAGATTTCCGCACTGTGCCGGTCTCGGTCAGTTATTCTTTGGCGTGCGGAGGGCTGTCTGTTATGAAGCCAGGGATCGTTGGCGTGGTGAACCACGACCGTTGACAAACATTTCTTGAAAATTGTGCAGTATCGCCTGGGAATTGGCAAGCCGGGCAAGGGGTCGATATCGTGGTTTTTGCTCCAAGATTGTCTTGTCTATATCGAAGGTGACCATAAAGAACGGCAAGCACGGTCGGAGGTGGAGGTCTTTCGGATGGAAATGGAGATGGCCTGTGGCTGCAGATAGTTGAGTGAACCGAAACCCGCAACCAAAAAAACAAAACTCGACGGGAGTCATGAATCAACAAATGTCCAGATCTCGGGGCGACGACATCGTGGAGGGCATGAGGAGGAAGATGCGACGGGCCAGAACGGCCTTGTTTCTGTTGTTCGGAGTGCTGGCGCCTGTTGTGATTGTTTCCGTCGGCCTGGAACAGGGCGTGGAACGAGCTAGGTTCGTTATTGGGCCTGCGGCTCTGATTGTTCTCATGGCCATTGGGGGGCTCTTCGGCATGTTCAAGGTTCTGGAAAATCGTTTGATCGAAGGTGTTCGAATCATGAACCGGGTTCGCCCGAGGACCATGGTGGCTCGAAGTTTGGGGCTGAGGGATATAAAGGGTTCGATTCTGGTGGTTCTTTGGCCCGAGGGCAGAACTATGGACAGCCTGTGGTCCGTGGCCATCTTGAAGAACATGGAGAAGCACCCCACATTCCCCCGAAAAGACGTCAAGGTTGCCGTGTATGCCGAGAGTTCCATGACCGAGGCCGAGGTGGTCGTGGATTTGGGAGACAAGGTCATGTGGGGACGGCTGGTGGGTCGCGAGGGTCTGCCGGCGGCCGTCCGGGGCATGAGAAACTTCACGCTGGGGTTGATGGTCTGTTTTCTGATCGGCGGGGCGGTCCTCAACCGGGTCGGCTGGAATGATCTCCAAGGGGCTCGGCAGGAATTAACCCTGGCCCGGGAGAGCCTTTCCTGGCCGGGGGCAGAGGGGAAGATCGTTTCTTCGACAGTCCAGAAGGTCCGCATTTCCAAGGGCAAGACCTCCGTACCCGGGTGCGTGGCCCGGGTCCATTACACCTATTCGGAATCGGATCGGATCTTCGAGGGAAACCGGTTTTTTTTCGGCCATGGACCGTCCGAGGACTGCGCGTGGCAAGGGGCCCTGGCCACTCGTTTCAGGGCCGGGGAGATGGTGGAGGTCTATCGCGATCCGCAGCGGCCTTGGCTTTCGACCTTGTTCGGCGGGGACGTGTCCGCCTGTGAGGAGAAGGTCAAGGATGCCATGTACAAGTCGGTTTTCTTCGCCATCATTTGGGCAATGCTTCTTGCCGTTCCTCTGGGCATGCTGATTGTCGGCCGTCAACGCTGGATGGCGGTCCGGGCCATGGGGCTAACAGGGTAGATGCAGGATTCAAATTGTTTTTCTCAATAAATGCAATCCTATCGGCAATCGGTTCATATGCGCCGAAAACAAGAGGCCCTTTAGTGCCTCTTGTTTTCGGCGGGAATCGATGGGCGCTGATTTCGTCATCCGGCGGCGGGCATCGGAACGATACGTCGATTCTCGTCCCAGATCTGTTCGGACTTGGGGGTAAGGGGGATGTACTGGAACCACTTGTGGCCGGCCATGTGGTCCGGGTCCATCTGCAGAACACGGCTGTGGTAGAGGATGGGCGGGACGATCTCCTTGATGTCGCCGGCCAAGTCCTTGGCCGTGGCGTAGTTGGCGGCCTGAATGGCCAGGTCCACGGACTTCTGGCTGTACTGCTGAGACCGGGCCAGGGTGTCCAGGGCCTTGGTGGGGTTGTGGAAGCCGACGCTGTTCTCGGCCGAGACGAGATCCCAGAAGAACTGGCCCTTGCGGCACATTTCCCGGGCCTCGATCATGAGTTGGTCGTAGTTCTCGGGCCTGGGTCCCTCATACTCGTCGGCCAGGCGGATGGCCTCGTGGGCCTTGACCGAGATGTCCTGGGCGGCCATGAGCTGGCCCCAGACCTTGTCCTGGGTGTAGATGACCCGCGCCTTGAGATAGTCGGGCGACTTGTCCGTGTGGCACTGACGGCAGGCCTTCATGTCCGGGTCCTTCAGGGGCGAGGTCCAGTGGTGGTTGGACATCTTCTTCTTGCCGTCCAGACGGACGTAGCTCATGTGGCAATCGGAGCAGGAGACCCCGGCCGCGCCGTGGACGCCGTTGTACCAGGTCTCGTATTCGGGATGCTGGGCCTTGAGCATGGGCGTCTTGGACACGGGATGGACCCAGTCCACGAAATTACCCTCGAAGCCCGGCGTGGTCGTGTCGCCGTGGGTCTTGTAGTAGGCGTACATGTCCTCGGGGTCCTTGCCCTCGGCCCACGGGAAGACCGGCTTCTTGGCCGGTCCGAAGCCCTTGTCCTGGAAATAGTATTCCACATGGCACTGGCCGCAGACCAAGGCCCGCTGCTCGTTTCTGGGCAGGGTCTTGAAGTCCTTGCCCTCGGCTTTGAGATGGTCCTGCAGGGGCACTGAGTAGAGGCGCAGAGTCATGTCGGCCGGGTCGTGGCAGTTGGCGCAGCCGATGGTGTTCTCCTCCAGATCGACCTGGGTCCGGAACTCGTTGAAGTCCTTGGCCCAGAAGTCGTCCCCGTACTCCTTGGTCCACTCGAGCATCTTGGCCCCTTTGCAGTTCCAGCAGGTGGAGGGCAGGCCGGCCTTTTCGGCGTAGCGGTTCAGGCGGTCGATGTGCAGGATGTCCCGCATGGCGTGAGTGTGGCCCCGGGCGGCCCGGTACTCGTAGCTGAAGGGGTAGCCCAGCCAGAGGTTCTTCAGATAGGGCTGGGCGTGTTTGTAGCCCTCGGGCAGGGGGTTGACGTCGTCGTTCTTGTTGTAGGGCACGGATCCGCCGTACTCGGTCATGGTCTCGGATTCGTCGTTCCTGAGATAGGTCTCGTAGTGGAGGGGAAACTCGGCCTTGAAGGGCGTGTTGCGAATCTCGTCGGACGAGAGCTTGGTCTTGAAGACGGGGGTCTGGGGGTCGGAATAGTCCGAACACCCGGCCAAGGCCAGGGCCAGGCCCATGGCCAGCACAGTGATCAGTCGGCGCGTGCTAAGCATCGGCGGCACTCCTCTTGGCTACTGGGATTTTGGGCATATGGGGAACGTGACGATGGCAGTCGGTGCAATAGGCCTTGCTCTCCATGACCACGGTGGATGTGGTCGCGCCATGGCAGCGGCGGCAGTTGGCCTGGGTGATCTCCCTGGTTTCCTCCCCGGGGTGGATGAGATCGGGAATGGAACTGGTCACGGTGACGAAGATGTCACGGGTGCCCTCTTTGGTCTTGAACGGGATCTTGACCAGCAGGTTGTGGGGGGCGTGGCATTCATTGCAGGCCAGATCGGCGTGTACCGAGCGTTTGTGGGTCAGGGCGGCCTCGGACATGGAATGGCAACTCCCGCAGAACATGGCCTGGTCGGTGGTGGTCATGGCTAGGGCCACTCCGACCGTGAGCAGGCCGCCGACAACGGTCCATGCCAGGGCATAACGCCATTTGCGTCCTCCTGGATCATACTTGGATGCGTGCATAATCCCTCCCTTCCTGGATTGTATCCGCCGCGGCGGTGACGTCGGCCCTGCCAACATCAGGTTCACGAGCAAGCGGCGGATGGTCTTGGAGCGTTTATATAATGGCCACAGAAAGGAGACCGAGGCAAGCCGGTTTTTACACCCCATGATCCGACACCGGAAAAACGGGCGCTTTTTGGTTTGGTCTATCGAGTCAGCGGATTTTCGGGCAGATTGCACGATCGATCATCAACTTGTACGAAAGCCAGAACAATCACATCGGGAGGCGAGTATGAGAGATCGGCAGCGGGTATGGATTCCAGTCGTGCTCATGGCGCTTTTGGGGATGTTTTTCGAAGCCTGGGCCGGGGAGCCGCTCAAAACCGGCATTGATTTTTGCATCAACGGCACGAGCCGCATATCCTGCCCGAGTCCAGGGCGGCCCTTTTACGGACAAGACGGCACCTATCGGATGGGCCGGGCCAGATCCTACGCCAAACTCGGAGCGGGAGGCGTGGTTTTGCCCGATTCGTCGATCTCTTGGCTCATGGTCCTTGACGAGACCACCGGCCTGGTCTGGGAGGTCAAGACCGAGGCCAACAAGGCCGACGTCCATCCGTGGTCCGTCGCCAATTCCTATTGCGACACTCTGAGCCTGGGAGGGTATTCCGACTGGCGTTTGCCAACAATGCGCGAACTTTCCACCCTGGCCGATATCGGCCTCGCCTTTCCCGGGCCGACCATCGATACAGGCTTTTTCCCCCATTGTCGCGGTTCATGGTACTGGTCGTCCACGCCCTATGTCGGGAACACCGATTACGCTTGGTCCATGGTTTTTTTCGACGGCTACGCGAACTACAACAATCTCTACGTCAATCTCCATGTCCGGGCCGTGCGGGCAGGGCCGCCCGAGGGATTGGGCCGCTTTGACGACAACGGAGACGGCACGGTGACAGACCCTGCCACGGGCCTTTCATGGCAGAAGGCCACCATGCGGAAAGGCCCCACGGAGTCTTTCACCTGGGAGGAGGCCCTGGACGCCTGCGAGAATCTGGGCCTGGCCGGATATATGGACTGGCGGCTGCCCAACCGCAACGAACTCCAGTCCTTGGCCAGGTATTGGCGGAACACCCCGGCCATCGATCCGGACCAATTTCCGGACACCTTAGACGAACCGTACTGGACATCCTCCCCCTATACCGGCTTGGCCACGGCCGCCTGGTTTATCGGTTTCGGCGACGGTAACATGGGCGGCAAGACCGTGGAGGCCAAGTTTCGGGTCCGGGCGGTGCGCGGCGGCAAAGGCCAGGGCTTTTATTCTCCGCCCGACAAGATCATTCTTCTCCACGATTGACTCCGGCCGACGATTCGTTCCGCCCGGCTGGATACGTTTCGACCATGTTTTTTATCGTGGGGAAGGAGGAATGAAGTCGGCCAGGGCCGAAAGGACGAATATGTTCAGGTCGTCGGTGGAATGGCGGTAGCGGGCCTCGATTTCCTTGAGATAGAGGGGATGGGAGGCCGGACGGGGGCAGCGGTAGTGGTCGAACCAGCGGTTCAGGTGGTCGAAGAATCGGGTGCGCGATTCAATGGCCAGGGGCTTGCTCCTGAATTTTTCGGCGAAGGTTTGGCGGGCCTGGCAGCAGCAGGCAAAGGCCAGGGCCGTGCGGCCCTGGAAAGGATCGGACAGGACCAGCGACCAGATGGATTTCAGATGGAGGGGAAAGCCGAACACGTCCCTGGCCATGATGCCGGGAAACAGGTCGACAGAAACGTTCTCGTCGTCGACGGTGATGCCCAGAACCGGGGAGCGGCAGACATGGCAGGATGGTCTGGTCTCGTGGCCGTGGACATCCGGGCAGAAGGTCACGAGTTCGCCCTGTTCGTCCAGGAGGGATCGGCAGCCGCGGTCGCGGGTCAGCAGGGCCAGACGGATGACGGTATACGCCTTGAGGACCGTGGCCCCGTTTAGGCCCAGATCATGGGCCGCGTGGTCAGGGTGGGTGCCGGCGGCGAAATCCGCGGCCAGGGCCAACCAGTATTCAGGCGGAATCTTGCATCGGCCGAGCCAACGTCCGGTGAAGCGGCGGAAGGTGTGGCGGCAGGACCGGCAGCGCCAGCGGTCATCGGACAGGGTGTAGGCTTTGGTGTGGCCGCAACGGGGGCAGACCGGGCCGGTCCGCCCCCAGCACAATTCCTGGAAAAAGGCGGCGGCCCGGTCTGAAGAAACGGGAAGGCCGGGCGGCTGCGGGGTCGACGCTGGACTCATATGGGCGGAGCGATGGTCACCAGCACCTGGAGCTGGGTTGAGGCTCGGATGCCGTGGGGCTCCTCAATGTCCGAGATCATCACCTCCCCGGCTTTGGCCGGGATGGTGCCGTCCTTGGTTAAAAATTCCCCTTCGCCCCGGACCACGGTCAGAGCCACCTGGCCCTCGGCCGGGTGGGAATGGATGGGGATCTGCTGGCCCGGGGCTAGGTTGAAGCACAGGTACTTGAAATAGGGCGAATCGTGGAGCAGGACCCGCTTGGGCTCGATCTCGGCCCCTTTTCCGTCCCAGGCAAAGCTCGCGGTCTTCATGCGACTGCCTCCATGGGTTTGAGGTTTGGCTCATGGACGACTCGTCCGGCCGTGGACAGGGTGGTCACGGTCAGGGGGATGTTCCGGTCCCGGGCGGCCACCTCGAAGGCCCGGACGATGCCCCGGCAGCAGGGAACCTCCATGCGCAGGATTTCCACCGAATTCGGTCGGGCCGCAGTCAGAATGGCGTCCAGACGCTGGATCATGTCCGCCGGGTCGTCGAACTTGGGGCAGGCCATGAGCAGGACCCGGCCCTTGAGGCGGGCGTGGAAGTCGGGCGCGGCGGCCACGGAGCAGTCCGCAGCCAGGAGGATGTCGGCTCCGGCCAGAAAGGGGGCCGTGGGCGGGACGAGGCGAAGCTGGACGGGCCAGGTGGGCAGGGGTCCGGTCTGGCTCCGGGAAACGTTGGCGGTCTGGCAGGAGGCCGGGGCGGCCGGCGGGGTCTGGGACATGGCCCGGACGTGCTCGTGGGCGGCCTGTTCGTCAAAGGGGTCGGTTTCCTTTTTGACGACCGTGAGAGCCCCCTTGGGGCAATGGCCCAGGCAGGCCCCCAGGCCGTCGCAGAAACGGTCGGCCACGACGCGGGCCTTGCCGTCGACAATGGCCAGGGCCCCTTCGGCGCAGGAGGGGATGCAGGCCCCGCATCCGTCGCAGAGATCCTCGTCGATGAAAATGATGTCTCGCAGCATGGTGGTTTCCGTTGGGTTGGACATGACGCTGGGGCACGGCGGGCCGGGTCCCAGCGATTTCGGGTTTTCCTAGCTCAGAATGGCCTTCAGATCCTCGTCGGGAGTGGTTATGGGCATGATGTTGTAGCTCTTGACCAAGACGTCCAGGACGTTGGGGCTCAAAAAGGCCGGCAGGCTGGGCCCGAGGCGGATGTTCCTGATGCCCAGGTGCAACAAGGTGAGCAGAATAGCCACGGCCTTCTGCTCGTACCAGGACAGGACCATGGACAGAGGCAGGTCGTTGACCCCGATCCCGAAGGCCTTGGACAGGGCCACGGCGATCTGGATGGCCGAGTAGGCGTCGTTGCACTGGCCGACGTCCAGAAGCCTGGGGATGCCGCCGATGTCGCCGAGCTTCTTGTCGAAGAAGCGGAACTTGCCGCAGGCGAGCGTCAAAACGACGCAGTCTTCGGGCACCTTTTCCACGAACTCGGTGTAGTAGTTGCGGCCGGGCTTGGCCCCGTCGCAGCCGGCCACCAGGAAGAAGTGACGGATCTTGCCGGCCTTGACGGCGTCGATGACCGTGCCGGCCACGCCCATTACGGCGTTCCTGGCGAATCCAACCATGACCGAGCCCTTGTCCGTGTCTGCGGCGAACCCGGGGAGTTCCTGGGCCTTGGCGATGACCGGCCCGAAGTCCCTGGAACCGTCCTCCGCGGCCTGGATGTGGGCGATACCGGGCCAGCCGACCAGGCCGGTGGTGAAGATGTTGTCCTGGTATTTGGGCCCGGGCTTCTGGATGCAGTTGGTGGTCATGAGGATGGCCCCGGGGAACTCGGCGAACTCTTTCTGCTGGTTCTGCCAGGCCGTGCCGTAGTGACCGTAGAAATGCCCAAACTTCTTGAGTTCCGGATAGCCGTGGCAGGGGAGCATCTCGCCGTGGGTGTAGATGTCGATGCCCGTTCCCTCGGTCTGCTCGAGAAGCATGCGCAGATCCTTCAGATCGTGTCCGGAAACGAGAATGGCCTTGCCCTTCCTGACCCCCAGGGGCACGGAGGTGGGCACGGGGTGGCCGTAGGTTCCGGTGTTGGCGGCGTCCAGAAGCTCCATGGCCTTCAGGTTCACCTCGCCGCATTTCAGGACCAGGCCGACCCAGTCGTTCAGGGAGAGATCCTGCCGCAGGGTGGCGGCCAGGCCCTCGTGGATGAAGGCGGCCACGGAGTCGTCGTGCTTGCCCAGGATGTGGGCGTGATCGGCATAGGCGGCCACTCCCTTCAGACCGTAGATGAGGGTCTGCTTGAGGGACTTGATGTCCGGGTTGGTCTCGGGATCCTTTTCGATGCCGTGGGCCTCGCCCTGGGCCACAAGGCCGGCCAGGTCCGCGGCCGGGGTGAATGAGGCCGCGGCGGGCAGGCCGGAAAGATCGGCACCCATGTCGGTCAGGGTTTTTTTCAGGGACTCGCGCAGGCGAATGGCCTTGTCGATGAGTTCCTGAAACCGGGCCGGGTCGAAATCGACATTGGTCAGGGTCGAGAACACGGCCTCGGCCGTGAAGGTGTTCACCTCGTGGTCCACCAGGCCTTTTTCCCCGGCCTTTAAGGCCACGGCGGACAGGCCCTTCATGATGTGGATGAGAAGATCCTGCAGGGCGGCCACGTCGGGCTGCTTGCCGCAGACGCCGATCTTGGTGCATCCTTGGCCCTTGGCCGTTTGCTCGCATTGGTAACAGAACATTGGTTTCCTCCTGAGCTGAATGGTTGAGGCCGGGTTCCTTGAACTGCCGACCATTTAGTCGTCTTGACGCCCATAGAAGTACTGATCAGGGTAGCTCGGCGCCTTGACCTGGGTCAAGTCGGACTATTTTTTTTCAATTCGCCGGAGAATTCATGGTCGAAAATGGGCAGGAAACGATGGGGTCGAGGAGTCTGGAACGGGATTTGGCCGGGATCAAGCTGTTTTCGGGTCTGGAACCGGATCAGCTCCGGGCTCTGGCCGGTGTGGCCGTGCGTCGAGGTTTCGAGCGAGGCGAGACTGTTTTTCACGAAGGAGATGCCGGGGCCGTCCTCTATGGCATCGTTTCCGGACTGGTCCGCATCTTCAAGACCTCGCCCATGGGTAGGGAGCACACCCTGCATCAGTTTGGCCCCGGGGAAGCCTTTGCCGAGGTGGTGGTCTTCTCCGGCCATCCCTATCCGGCCACGGCCGAAGTCCTGGAGGACACGGTTCTGGTGGGCATTCCCCGGGAGGGCCTGCGGCGGCTCATCGGCCAGGACCCGGATCTGGCCCTGGCCATGCTGGGGCTTCTCTCCATGCGGCTGGTGGGATTCGTGGTCAAGATCGAGCAGTTGAGTTTGAAGGAAGTCCCGGCCCGGCTGGCCTCGCACTATCTGGTCTTGGCCGGGGACGAGTCCCGGTTGCGTCTGGATATGCCCAAGAATCGGCTGGCCACCTACCTGGGAACCATCCCCGAGACCCTGTCCCGGGTCCAGGCCAAGTTGACCGATGCCGGCCTGGTGGACATCGACGGCCATGGGGTCGAGATCCTCGACCGTCAGGGGCTGGAGGACGTGGCCCTGGGTCTGCGCGGGGTGTAGTCAGGGCAACGCTCACGCCCAGCCTTGAATTTCAAGGTACGGCTTGACTGGAGCGGTCATCATTGTATACGATGTCATACATAAATGACAGGAGAAACGTTATGAGGACAGCAATATCGGTTCGACTCCCCCAAGACCTTGCCGGCCAACTCGACGCCATCGCCAAGGAGACCGACCGCCCCCGGTCCTTCATCATCCAAAAGGCTTTGGAGTCGTACATGGAGGAGTACGCGGACCTCCAGATAGCATTGGACCGGCTACATGACCCGGGCGACGAGATTGTTTCGGCTGAAGAAATGAGAAAGTCCCTTGGCCTATAACATCGTCTACAAGAAGTCCGTCCACCGAGACCTCAAAAAACTGTCGAGGTCCGATGCGAAGCATATTCTCGACCTCATCGAAACGGAATTGACCAACAAGCCCGAGTCCAATCCCGCCCTCAAGGGGCGGTTTGCCGGATTGAGAAAGTATCGAGTCGGCGACTACAGGGTGATTTACGCCGTGATGGATCCGGACATCCTCATTCTCCGGATCGGCAATCGCAAGGATGTGTACAAAAGCGAGATCTGACAAGACGTTGCAGGAAATGCTGGCAGATTGTCGCCCAAACCGAAAGGATCGAGCCGGGGAATTCAGGCCAGTTCGGTCAGGGCCAGGTCCCGTCCTGTGCCGGTCTTGAAGACCTTGCGGATCAGGTTCTTC
This sequence comes from Deltaproteobacteria bacterium, assembly GCA_009929795.1. NCBI lineage: Bacteria > Pseudomonadati > Myxococcota > Myxococcia > Deltaproteobacteria bacterium. The sequence continues at coordinate 20,161 of RZZR01000040.1, forward strand.
TTCCGCTCTCCGTCCATTTCCGGATATTCGTCCGGAATGTTCACCAGCCAGTCGGCATCCCAGAGGATGCGGAATTCCAGGGTGTTGATGTCCCTGGCCGAGTGATGGCTGCCCACGATGCGGCAGACGTGCTCGGTTCGTTTCTGGTCCATGCCGAGGCCTTCGAGAATTTTACGGGCGATGGGCGGGCCTTCAATCTCCTGAAAGCGTCCGGCGCTGGACCCGTGCTTGCGTTCGGCCTCCTGGATGCCGATGTCATGGAGCACGGCCGCGGCCAGGACCGCCTTGGCGTCTCCGCCCTCGGCGGCGCGAATCATTTTGGCCCAGCCCAGGACGGTCAGGGCATGGTCGATGCGGCGTGTGTCCGAACCGAAGGTTTGGCGCATGGCCTGGATCAGGGCCTGTTCGAGTTCAGCGTCGTTCATTTCTGTCCTCCTGTCTGGAAATTGTGTAGGCCGATGTTCATATTCTGGCCAGTCCGAGAAAAATGGAATGCAGGGCAATGATCAGGACCAGAAACGCCTGTCTTGCCAGGGGCCAGGGGAAGTTCCAGATTCTTAATTCCAGGGCGTCATGGGGACAGGCGGCCAGGCAGTCTCCGCACAGGGTGCAGGACAGGCCGGGCCGTCCGGCCCGAATGCGGGCCGGGTCCAGAGCCGAGTAGCGGCAGGAACGGATGCAGAGGCCGCAGGACGTGCACGCCTCGTTCATGACCAGCCGCCAGGGCGAAATGCGGCCAAGGGTCGTGGCTGCCAGGCCCACCGGGCACCACAGGTTGCAATGGGCCATGACCCCGAGCCGACTGGACACGAAGAGCATGATCCCGACTCCAAGGAGGCCGAAGGCCAGGGCGGCGGCGATGGCCACAGTCGTTGGCAGGCCAAGGGTTCTCAAGAGCCAGACAATGGTCATGACCATGATCAGGCTCAGGCCCCGGCCGATCCAGTGCCAGGGTCCGAGATGCCGGGGGCTGCCCTTCGCCTGGGAGGCGCATCCAAGATCCCAGGAACCGATGTAGCAGAGATGGCTGCACCAAGCCGGGCCGACCAGAAGCACGGTGGACAGAAAGAGGCCGAGCATGAAGAAGCCGTCGCCCCGGTAGAGGGGACCGGCCAGGATCAGGGCCGGGATGGGCAGATGGATGTCGCCGGTCATGAGCATGCGGTCCAGCCCCAGAAGGCCGAGGCCGAACTGGAGGAAGAAGACAAGGGAAAAACCGCCCCAGATCAGGGGCCGCAACCGCCGGTGGTTCTTCGGGTCCAGCACGGCCTGCCAGACGGTGACGGCGTAGATCCCAAGAGCCAGTATTTCCAGAGGGCCGGACCCGGGCAGGTAGCGTTCGGCCAGGAGCATGGGAAAGGGAACAAGCATTGAAACCAGGCTCAGGGTTCCGACAACGAGGGCGAAGACCGTGCCGCCGCCAAGAGCCGTTTCGGTCCGGCGATGGAACCAGCGCCGTCCCGGTTCTCCCAGGACGAGCCCGAGGGCCAGGAGGATGAAAACCAGGACAAGCCCGAGAATGACGGCCAGCCGAATCCACGGGGCGTCCATGAGCAGGCGGATGTGAATGAGGCCGATGCCGGATCGGGTCCAGAGCAGTGCCCCGAGGCCGAGCGTGACGGCCAGTACGACCTGAACCCAGGCCAGGCGGGCGGCCACCAGGGCCAGGCCGCAAATCAGGGCCGCGGCCAAGCCCCAGAATCCGTTCCGCAGGACATGGGCGGCCAGGAGCAGTAGGGACAGGGAGGCCAGGGCGGGAACAACAAGAACAAGGGCGTTCATGCGAAGGTTTTGTGAATCAAGGCGGGCCAGCGGTCCAGAATGATGTCGGCGATTCTTTGCCCTGGCCGATATGAGGCCACAAGATCTGACAGAAGGGGAGAGAGCAGGGTCTCGACGTCGCAGACGTGCCAGATTCCTGGAATCTCTACGGCCAGGCGGGGGCGACGGCCCAATCGTCCTCCCAGAAGAAGGCGCAGTCCCGACGGGCCGCAAAGGGTTTGGCCTTCCGGGCAGACCCCGATGCATCTCCCGCAGGCCAGACAGAGATTTTCGTCCAGGATAGGGGCCTTGGCTCCGGCTGGAATGGACAGGGCCTGGTCCGGGCAGGATCTGAGGCAAATTCCGCAGCCCGTACATTCTTGGGGAAGCACAGGGCGCATGGCGGCAACAAAGGCAAAGTCTACGATGTGGGGCCTGGAGCAGCCGTTGGGGCAGGCGGCAACAGACAGGCGAAGGCGGGTGTGGGCTCTGGTTGTGGTGGATCGGATTTTGGACAGAAGTGCAGGCCAACCCGAGGCCTTGATCAGGTCGTTCAGCTTGGATGCCAGCCCGGCAATGGGCAGGGCCGAAAATCTGCAGCCATCGGCCGTGGCCCCTCTGCAGACAGCGATTTCAAAAGTTTCTTCGCGAATGATGTTCATGGCCTACCTCTCACCCAAGCTTGCCGGCCTTACCTTGACCCAAGTCAAGGGAGGTGCAGCTCGAAAGAGAAGGTTTTTGGGCTGGACGACCTGAGGTCATGCCGCTAAGAAGCTTCTCGTGCCCGGGTGGCGGAACTGGTAGACGCAAGGGACTTAAAATCCCTCGGCCGCAAGGCTGTACGGGTTCGATTCCCGTCCCGGGTACCAATG